>CAYGHY010000015.1:0-23267 GCA_964349435.1 uncultured Oscillospiraceae bacterium | reverse complement strand
AAAATAAACAGCATTTTATTTAATTGATCAACACCTGCCTGTGCTTTCTGCCATTTTCTTCTATATTTTATCCTTCCCGGTCAGCTTGATAATACTGTTCAAATCTACATTAGATGCTTCCGCAGCCTTTTTATTCTCCTGCTGTATTTCCAGGAAGATTTCCTTTCTGTGTATCGATACGCTTCTGGGCGCACTGATGCCGATACGCACCTGTTCTCCCTGAATGTCCAGCACAGTGAGCTCTATGTTGTCATTTATTACAATTGTCTGATCCTTTTTTCTCGTCAGCACAAGCATCGGCGCCAGCCTCCTGTCTGCGGAGTTCATCCAATATATAGTGTCTCACAGTGTACTTGTCAGTGTCAAGGATTATTTGGGCGCCCTTTCTGTTCCGGCTGTTGATAATCAAAGGCGCCTTCAGGTTCATGCTTATCCTTTCAAGCTCCTCCGGAACCACTACAATAACATATACGGCGATGTCTTCACCCTTCTCAATGTCCAGCATTTCGGCAGCTTCTTCTCTTAGTTCAAAATCATAATCCTTTACTATCAGAAATGGGTTGGCAATCGCAAAGGCTATTTGCGGTTCGCTGATACACTGGAGCCATTTAAAAGGTGAGGCTTCATTAACACCATCAATGAGTGTGAACTCCTTTAGCTGTTCAAACCCGGGTAATCCTGAAGCAAATCTCAATATGCCTTGCTCGGAAATCTCAACATCCCCAAAATGTTTTGTTTGCAGCAACATTATACATTCCTCCGTTTGGTGGCTCGTATCAATCCTTATTCCCCTAAACCGATACATCCACGCTATTCTCATATTCTATTTTAATTGATGGGTATTGCTTCACATAAATATTGACCTTTGCCGGTTTAAAATTAATATTTACACCACCCGGATAAAAATCGCCCTCGACAGTATCGCCTGCACCTTCCCCATCCCTGTCCCACTGAATGTCGATGCTGCCTGTCACATCTATTTCAGGCCGGGATTTAGGAATAAATGCAAGTCCGAAGTATTTCTCCGGGTATGCTCTTCTGACTGCAATGTCGGCTATCGGATTTCCGCCCCTCTCTATGGCGGCAAGAGTATCGCCATCCCGGGCAGTCTCCCTGATAAAGCTCATCACCTGCCGGTAGCCGATTTGGGCGTTCTCCATTAAAAAGTCATAATTGCCTTTCAGCCCGGCTTCTGCGAAGCACTCATACTGGTCAATAAGTATCTTTGGCCTTTCAGTGGAAATGCTGAGCTTTGAGTGTGTTTGATACAGCTCAAGCCTTGCGCTCTTTGTCTCAATCCGCAGGCTGGAGGGTATGCGTTCAATTCCAAGCTGTATGCCGGTTGTGTGAATGCTCAGTCCCATACCAATCCACCATTACCTCTGTTATTTCGTGATTTCACCTGATGTTGGAGAGAAGACCTCATTATTTAATATACAGCCGTGTACCTGCAGCAAACCACGAATATTTAAGAGCAGTATTTCTGTAAAGATTATCATGTAACTTTTATCTCAGAAAATCCACCAAAGACGGCTGTATGATTCTTGCGCCGCCCGCAAGGGAAGCTCTGTAGACATTCTCTTCATTTTGAAGGTGTATGATAGTCTCAGCTACATCTACATCTTCATTTTCGCTCATCAATTTAGTGAAGTTGATGGTATCGTTTTCCAGTCTGTTTCCGCTTAGCTCAAGCCTGTTGGTTCTGGCACCGACATCTGCTCTGATACGAAGCACGTTGTTAATGTCATTATCTATGTTGGCAAGCATGCTCCCGATAGTTGAGTGGTCTCCGACATCCAGAGCCCCAACAAGCTGATTCATATTGCTGATAAACGTTCCGGCAACAGGCAGGGCGGGAAGAGCAGGCAAAACCGCATCTCCGCCGTTATTAAAAAGATCTCCTCCTGCTACATTTATATTTATGTCATCTCCGATTCCAATTTCATATTTAATATTTTCTACACTGGTCGATACATTTATCGCAAAAGTCCCATCATCGTTCAGAAGCTTTCTGTCCGTCTTATAGCCTGAAAATATATACCTGCCGGCATACGTGGCATTGCCAAGCTGAATCAACTGTGTTCTGAGCTGTTTTACCTCCGCATTGATTTTCTGCGTGTCCTCGGCTGTATTTGTGCCATTTGCCCCCTGAACAGTCAGCTCCCGGGTACGCTGCAGCACATCCCCTATTTTCCCGAGGGCATCCTCTGTTATATCCAGCCAGGACTGGGCATCCTTCACGTTCTTCTTGTATTGATCTATTTCTGCTACATCCGTCCGCAGCTTCAAAGCTCTTGCGGCCACAACCGGATCATCGGACGGCACCTGTATTTTTTTGCCTGTAGCCAGTTTGCTCTGGTAACTGCTCATTCTGGTCAAATTGTTTCCTATATAGTTGACCATGTTATTTATCAGCATATTATTTGTTATTCTCATTTAAACCTCCATTCCGCCGCTGTTTTCAGCAACATAGATTCTCCGCTGCGCACCGGTCAGGCACTTTTTTATTTAGCCATATCGGCCTGCTTCTGCTTTGCTGAACGAATTCCGCCATATGTTATGCGAATAGCCTATTAATCAACGTGTCGTAAATCTCTCCCATAGTCTGTATCATTTTTGCCGAAGCATTGTAAGCCTGTTGAAATTTAACCAGATTGGTCATCTCTTCATCTATCGACACTCCTGAATCAGATAGCCGCCTGTTCGTAATCTGCGTCACAATGACCTGCTGGTTTGACTGATAATTTTTTGCTTTCTGCGAATCTATGCCGAGCGCCGCAACAAGCGATTTCATGAAGTCTTCCGGCGCTCCCTCCGAAAACATGTCCCGGTTATGCCTCATCTGCAGAATACTGCCCAGGGCTTCAATATTGCCTGCTTCGAAGGCGGTACCGGACGCTGCAATCAGGTTGGTATTGTTAATGATGTCTGAGCTCACGGTAAAGCTCTTCGCTGTGACGTTTTTATATAACGCATATATATCTGCCGGAGCTGCCGCGCCATTCAAAAAAGTTGTATTCGAAACCGGCAGACCGCCGATGCCCTTCATTGTAAAAAATCTGTACCCGTTTGCTGCTGTGTTGTACCCGTATCCGTCGGCATGACCGGTTCCGTCAAAGTCTCCCGCACTATACTGCTTATCCCCGTCCATATCGATATACCCTTCATTAAAAGCCCTCGCAAAGGTTCTGACAAACTCATTGATCTTTTTCTGATAGTATGGTATCCCTTTGTAATTTGGCGATAATATTCCATTTAGTGACGTTGCCGGATTGGGATCGGCCTCGTTGCCATCCCTGACGTCCAGATAGCCGCGAAGCTCGCCTCCTTTAATATTCAGGGAATTGCCGTCAGCCCATTTGACTTCGTATAAATTGTCTACATCTTCGGTATTTACCTTTTTGGCAGCCGACCTCTGTTCAATCATCAGCTTGCTGATATCAAAATGGTCCACCAACGCCTTTCCGCTTATGGTAATGGCAAAATGCATGTCTGCTCTTCCGTCCGGAAGCTTCCCATACACTATTTCGTTTGCTTCTATGTTTATGATTTTCGACAGCCTGTCTACCAGCAGCGTCCTGTTGTCTCTCATATCATTGGCAATTTTGCCGTCCAGTTCGGATATATATATCTGCCTGTTCAGCTGTTGTATTTGAGTGGCGTAAGAGTTCACTTCCTCCACCTTGGTCTGTATTCTGTAGTTGACATCCTGCTGCAGGCCTTCAAAGTGCGCCGCAGTGCTGTTGAAGTATTTTGCCAGCGTCACACCCTTCTGTTTTACCAGTGCTCTCACAGCGGAACTGCTCGGATCCTTCCCAAGATCCTGAAGGGAACTGAAGAATTCGTTCATGATAGTGGTAAAGCCGCTGTCTGAAGGCTCGTTGAAGGTGACCTCAATGTCGGAGAGCACCTCCCGCTTTGCTTTCCACTCACCTAAGGATATATTTTCGCTCCAATATTTAAAGTCCAGATATTCATCCCGTACTCTTTTTACCCCGGTTATCTCGGCGCCTGTGCCCATCATACCTGTGCCGTCGTACAACGCCATAGGTCTTGATGCGGCCTGAACGGTCCGTTGCCGTGAATATCCGGGCGTATTGACATTATTTAAATTATGGTTGACCGTATCCAGGCTGCGTTGGGCTGTAAAAAGTCCACGCACCGCTACATTAAGACCAAAAAACGATTCGCCCATACATTAACCGCCATTCCGCCGCTGTGCGCCAGCACTAAATTTAATAAAAGCAATCACTTGCCACAAACTTCACCTTCCCACCAGACCCAGCCTGTTGACTATGGTTTCCATCATGCTGTCTATTATGTTAAGCGCTCTTGATGCCGCATCATAAGCAAATTTGAACTTCATCATATTTGTCATTTCCTCGTCCATCGAAACGCCTGTAATGGAGGTCCTGTAGGCATCGGCCGACAGCACCAGTTTCCCCTGGCTTCCGCTTATCCTGTCTGCATCGGAGCCATTGTTGCCCATATGAAGTATTATGGACTGGTAGTAATCATCCAAGCTGAGGTGTCCCGTTTTATCATTTATCAGAGGCTTGTTCCTCAGATTTGCTATCTCAAGCGCATTGGAGTTGTCACCATTTTCGCCGGTCTTTGAAGCTGCAATGTTGGTCAAATTCGACAGATTTGAATTAATCTTGATATTGCCCATTTCCAGCGGCCTTCCAGAATTAATTGTCACAAAGATATCCTCCCCTGCGGTTGGAGGGTCTTTCATATTTCTGCCGCTTCTGTGAAGGTAGTTGATCTCGCGCAGCATTACATTAACCAGAGCATTGAGTTTTTTCTTCATGTCGGATACGATGTTCTGCGAGCCGCCTATCACAGAAAATCCTTTGCCGACGTCAGCGTTGATGTCAAGTCCCACATTTGTGTTTAAAGCTGCATCAGTGCCCACATATACAGCGCCCTCTGTCACATCTGTGACATTATTCCAATCCGTTCCGGTATTTGTAACTACAGAAGCTTTAACGCCCTTTGCATTCAAAATGACGTTATAGCCTGTCTCCTCACCGGGAAGGACACTGTCATTGGTAAAAATTACAGCATATCTGTTGTCGTCGGGTCTATATGGCGGGATGCCAAGGTCATTCAGCGCATCTGTAAAATCATCAGTCTGGACGGTAGCTGCCACCTGTCCCAGCAATCCAACATCAGAATTGAAGGTCGCCAGCTGTGCTTTGTTGTACGGTGTATTTCCTATAACATTATTCCCATGTGTTGTTATCAGCCTTAGATTGTAATCCAGCCCTTTTTTCTCCAGTTGATCCGCATAGCTTATGATTTTACTCTTGATATCATTAAAATGAGCCGGCGTAAATCCGCTCGCATCAGATATATCAACGATAAAAGCCACATCCGCTTTGGTATTCGGCGTGCCGTTTTCATAGCTGCCGATTGCGCCGGAGACTTCGCCTCTGGATTCCATCAGACCCTTTAAGATACCGCTTTTTATTGGGACTTCTATTACGGTACCTCCAAGTTTGACTACATAAAAATTGTCCCCCGGTTTTCTTTCAGCCTCATATAAGTCTGTACTTATCCCTTTCTGCACAATAAAATACCCGCCGAGAGTAATATCTACCTGACCATCCTGCATTTCATTCACATCAACTTTTACCAGCTTTGTAAGCCTGTCGATAAGCGAGTTTCGCTGATCACGGTAATCATTGGCCGTATCGCCGTACACCTCGGATTTGAGTATTGTCACATTGAGCTTGGCTAACTGCCTGGTGATATTATTTACTTCACCTATACGCACAGCCAATTCAGTATTCAAATCAAATTGCAGTCTGTCAAGCTGGTTACCCATATGGTTGATCTGCTGCACAAGAGCCTCGCTTCTCTGCCTGACAAGAGCTCTTACAGTAAGGCTGTCAGGCTCTTTTGAAAGCTCCTGCCAAGAGTCCCAGAACTGATTCAGTACATTCTGGAGGCCGGATTCCATCGGCTCGGCCATGATAGCCTGAACATCCTGGAAGGTCTTTTGTCTGGCTTCCCAATATCCAAGAGTGGTATTTTCCTGCCTGTAAATATTGTCCAGAAAGGTGTGCCTGATCTGCCTGATCTCTTGAATATCCGCACCAAGACCCATCTGTATCATACCGTGCCTGGTGAACTCGGTCTGAACCGGGCCGTTCTTAATCATGGCCTGCTGCCTGACATAGCCGGTTGTATTCACATTTGATATGTTGTGACCTGTTACGTGAAGTCCCCGTTCATTGACCAAAAGACCGGAACGGGTTATTTCGTAACTGGCAAAGCCGACACCCATATTCCCTCCTACAGTCTCATATCTAAAAAGTTTCTCTTCTTTGAATCGCTTGACCTGCCGGAATTTCCATAGGTACTGCCTGTTGTTCCGGCATTTGTAAGAATATTAACGGAAAAATCAATATAATCCAGAGAATTCCGGATAAGTTTAGAATTCAGCACATTAGTCTCATCCACCTCATGAAGAAGTTCCGGGAGCATCTTGCGGCAGTCTCTCAGCTGCTCCGCCTCTTCTTTGGGTAAAAGCTTCTCAAGGCCTGTCAAAGTGAGATCGGAGGCTTCGACATTAAGCTGAACCGCCAGCTTATCCACTAATTCTTCACGCTCCTCCTCCAATTTGCCAAGCTGAAGGATCATGGACTGTTCAAGCCTGGTAATGCTTTCGAGTTCAGATACCTTTCCTTCAACGATCGTATCGGTCTTGTTTTTGGAAAGCTTCAAGATGCCTTTGAATATATCTGTTTCTTTGTGCAGCACTTCAATTAGCCTTTTCGTCAGTACGGTATCCAAAGCTTCACCACCTGTCATGCTTTCTTGTTAAAAATCGCTTTGATTACTTTGTCCGCCACATCCCTGCCTGCCACATTGTAACTGCCCGTTTCAAATCTTTCCGCAAACTCATCCACTTTGTGCTGGCGTATGTCCGGCACATCTTTTAATGCCTTGTAAACCGTCTGAAAATCCTTCCCCTCGTTAGAAATGGACAGCACATCTTTTTTAGATGCTACCGAACCGGTCTTCTCTGTCCTTCCTGTATTCTTTTGTGTTCCATACATTCCGATTATCTTTGATATTTCTCCAGGTATTCTCATATCAGCCACTCACCTTTTTTCGTACTCAGATATATTATCGGTAAAACCTGTTCTATTATTAACAAATAAATTTGTATGTGCTACTACAGCGAAATAAACATTTGTAAATATTTATCCCAGTTCCTAATATAGCCTTATCAATTGTCTTGCTTGTTCCGATATTTCATGTTGACAGTTTTCTTGGAAGCTTCAGCAGTACTGTTCATTTCACTTTTTATCTGATTTGCGGCAGTTCTGAGCCCAGATGCCAGATTCCTCTCGCATTCACTGCAATACCTGCCGCTTTTTATGGACTTGCTGCAGTTCTCACACTCCAGAATCATATTCCCATCGTCACCGGTTATCTCAAGCCTGCCCTCCTTAAGGAACCGTTTAATTTTTTCGACGCTGACCTCAAGTTCGGTAGACACCTGTGTTAAGCTGGCTCCAGGATTCTCATACAAATATTTCTTAATTTTTTGAAAATCTTCCTCATCAGCCTGTTTGCATATCAAGCAAATCGGTGCACCCCCGATATAGTTGTAAATTTTCCCACATTTTCTGCAGTTTCTCACATCTGGCATGTGCTCCACCTCCAATTAATATTTCTTTCCTGTAGCAACCACTACAGCAATTATTTTTAAGGCGCCCGCCTGCCTGAGCACTTTACTGCATTCCTCAAGCGTTGAGCCGGTGGTCAGTATATCATCCACCAGCAATATAGATTTTCCCTTTACTTTCTCAGGCACTGCAACAAAAAACGCTCCCCTGACATTCCGGTGCCTGTCCTGTCTGTCCAGAAGGCTCTGCGTATCTGTGCTTCTGATCCTCTTCAGCAGACTTGAGTACTCCGGCAGCTTAAGCTCCCTGCTGAGAGCCCGGGATATGAGAAATGCCTGATTATAGCCCCTTGAGAACTCCCGCAGCTTGTGGAGCGGCACACTCAGCACTACATCATACTGATTTGCACCAGTCTTTTTAGCAAGTCTGTCTGCCATAAGCCTGGCATAAGTTCTATAATAGCTTGGTTTATTATAAAACTTGAACCTTATAAGGGATTCTTTGACCATACCGGTATACCGAAACACACTTACGGCACTGTCATAATGGCTCGTTCCACCGCTCTGGGACAGAGTCGGGAGTGCTTCATCCATAAACGGCAGTCTTGAATAACATCCGCTGCAAATGTGAAGGTCTGCATCATACTCCAGCAACTGCTGACAAAAAATGCACTTAGCCGGGTAAATCGCATTGACAAGCTTATTCAACACACCCAGTAAAACATCAGCCTCCTTCCGCAGCATTACATGCAATAGAACCTTACTTATATATCGGCGTATTTGAGTATTTTTCAAGCTTAACTGAAAGGCCTGAATATCTGACAGTCTCTCTTTTATTGTCTACCATCTCCTGCAAAGAATCTTCGTCCCCCACCAGCACCACCATTTTTTTTGCTCTGGTCACCGCAGTGTACAGAAGGTTTCTGGTCATAAGTACCGGAGGTCCCGGAAATACGGGCATTACCACGACAGGAAATTCCGAGCCCTGGCTCTTGTGTATAGTCACTGCAAACGCCGGCTCAATCTCATCCAGTATGCTGTAGTCATATTCAGCCATTCTTTCATCATCAAACAATATTTTAATGCTCTGGGCCTCTTCATCTATTTTACTGATCACACCCACATCGCCATTGAATACCCCGATACCGTCAATCAGCTTGTCTGCAAGCTTCTCCCATCTAAGCACATAATTATTTCTTATCTGCATGACCCGGTCGCCTTCTCTGAAAACGTAGTCTCTGACCTCTTTCTCCGCCTTCCTGCCATCCGCCGGATTCAGCGCTTTCTGCAACTCCAGATTAAGGTTCATCACGCCTGCCGGGCTCTTTTTCGAGGGAGAAAGCACCTGAATGTCTTTTACAGGATCAAATCCATAGGTATCCGGCAACCTTCTGCTGCAAAGGTCAACTACAGTGCGGACAATCGAGTCCATGCCGTTGCGTGGCACAAGGAAAAAATCCTTGTCCCGTGTATTGAGAAAGGGAGCTTCGCCTTTATTTATTCTGTGAGCATTGATAATAATCATACTCTCGCCGGCTTGCCTGAATATTTCAGTTAATCTTACGGTTTTTATAATATTGCAGCCAATAATATCCTCAAGGACGCAGCCTGCACCAACCGACGGCAGCTGATCGGCATCGCCTGCCAGAATCAGCCTGGAGCCTGGAGGAACTGCCCTTAACAGGTGATTCATTAATAGAATATCTACCATGGACATTTCATCTATGATGATGACATCCGCTTCCAGCGGATTATTATCATTTCGTTGAAACACCAGTTCCTTGTCGTCGCCGGCATAACCTATTTCCAAGAGGCGGTGTATTGTCCGGCTTTCAAACCCGGTCGCCTCCGACATCCTCTTGGCGGCGCGCCCTGTCGGTGCTGCAAGAGTAACCTTGTACCCGTCACTGTTTAGCAGCTTGATAATGCTTTTTATAATTGTGGTCTTTCCTGTCCCGGGGCCGCCCGTTATAACAAGCACACCGCTGGTCATAGCCTCCCTTATGGCCTCCCTTTGCATCTGAGCAAGTTTAATACCCTCTTCCTGCTGCAATCTCTCAAGCTTATCCTCAAAGTCCCCCCGCCCCGCATTAAATCGTGTGTGCGACAATTCCAGCAGCTTTTTGCAAACGCTTTGCTCCGCATTGTAAAAAGGTGACAGGTAAATATGGTTTGAATCATTGCTTTTTTCGTTTATAACAGTCTTGTCGAATATGAGTGAAATCAGTGCGTCCTCTATTTCACAGGCTTCCGTCCCAAGCAGGCTGCTTGCATGTTCTTTTAAATAATTTTCAGGCATATAAGTGTGTCCGTTGGAAGCGGCATGTGATAATAAATACTTGATTGCGCTTTTTATGCGGAATCTGGAAGCGGGATCGATACCCAGCTTCATCGCAATTCTATCCGCCGTTTTAAAGCCGATACCGAATATATCCTCGCACAGCCTATATGGGTTCTCCTTTATCCTGGATACCGCCATATCTGCATATGCCTTATGTATTTTCATACAGACAGAAGGGTTAATGGCGTACTCTTGCAGGAACATGACTACTTCTCTTAGCCCCCGCTGTTCAACAAGGGCCTGTCCAATGGAATCTGCCTTATCCGGACTTATACCCTTAATCTCTGATAACTGTTGGGGATCGGTACTGATGATTTCCAATGTGGATGCGCCAAATTTTGCTACAATCTTTGCCGCCGTGGCCGCTCCAACTCCTTTGACTATTCCGGAGGCCAGATATTTCTCGATAGCCTCCACGGTTTTCGGCATGACCTTTTCATACAGCTCCACTTTGAACTGTTCTCCATAGTCAGGGTGGCTGACCCATCTGCCGCTGGCCTTTATGGTCTCCCCTGCATTGATGAACGGCATGAAACCTACAGCAGTCAGGGTTTCCTTTTCGCTGCGTATTTCACATACAGTATAGCCGTTCGCATCATTTGTATATATAATGTCTTCAATAGTGCCTTCTACAACGTTCAACGCCATCTCTCTGTTCATAGTATATAGTATATATTACTTTTCGTGGCATGAAAAGATAGAGAAGCCGTCAAAGATAAGCGTTCTGTCTTCAAACGTCAACACTTCGATATTGGAAAAGTCTTTTTGCAATTTTTCCAGCAGTTGATATGTATGATCACTTGAGTTCATATCGACTACGGTCATGTTTCTGTCGGACAATACTCTTGCTGCAAAGTCCTTCTTTGCAGCATTTCTAATGATGTGCTCAATATGTTCCTCCGCATCCTTGACGAGAAGAACAACACGCACCTTCGGACGAAGTCCGGAAATTCTGCTTCGTATTAGCCCTGCCATTTCGAGTACCAGTACAAGTAGTCCATATGCCGCCAGCAGGCAGACAAAGCATTCAAGCAGGCTGCTCATCATAATAAGTCCCCCTATACTATTCCATTTTTAAGTTTTTATTATATTACTGAAATACAACTATTAATATATTCCGATATTTTAGCTTTCGTTCCTAATCATTTTTTGACATTATAGTATTAATCAAATGCAATTAAGGGTCGGCTGAAATATTACTTCCGATTCTTTTCTGGGGAATGGAGCTTCAGTATAGTTCCCCGGAAAAGTTTTAGCGTAAGTTATATTTTAACAGTCCCTAAACAAATTTTATAGTATAATGGTAATGGTATGGTTTGGATGCAAAGGAGGAATCAGCTTGATTAAGGTACCTATATCATATCTTAAGTCAGGGATGAGGCTCGCTAAGGATGTTGTCCTTGAGGATGGAAGGCTCCTGCTTCTTGCGGGCTTTGTCATAAAACCTTTATATCTAAGAAAGCTTGAAGCATTCAAAATTGCGACTGTTTATATTGAAAGCACCACTTTCTCTTCCACTAATGAATTCGAAGAAGAAGTACTATATAAACAGGCTGCTTCGTCAATTAAAGAATGTTTTATACTGACCCGGGACAATGCAACTGTCGATATTTCCAGAATAAAAATATCTGTAAATGAAATCCTGCAAAAGATTATTGAAAATGAAACCGTTATGTTGCAGCTTACAGGTGTAAGAGATATAGACAATTATACCTTCCTTCATTCGGTGGACGTATGCATCTATTCAATAATCATAGGGAAAAAAATAGGCTATAACGAAGACCTTCTGATGGCTCTGGGTATGGGAGCGATTTTGCATGATATAGGAAAGTGCAAAGTTTCGATTGATATTCTTCAAAAACCGGATAAGCTGACTAATAACGAATTCAATCAGATGAGGTTTCACACAGCTCTCGGCTGTGAAATAATAAAAAACTCATATCATCTAAGTACCCGCATTGGCAATATTGCCTTTCAACACCATGAAAGGTGGGACGGCTCGGGCTATCCATTAGGAACGACCACAAATACAATTGACTCTCTTGCAAGAATTGTAGCTTTAGCAGATGTATATGATGCTCTTACCTCCGATAGAGTCTACAAAAAGAGGGAGCTTCCACATATTGCCGCTGAGTATATAAAGAAAAATTCCGGTATACTTTTCGATCCGTACATTGTAGAAATGTTTATAAACAGTATCGCCGTATACAGCGAGGGAACGTTGGTTCTGCTGAATACCGGTGAACTCGGGAGTATAATTTCTCCCGGTATAATAGGAAGTGCCAAACAGAAGGTGTATGTTTTCTCCAATAAATCAGGCCACCCGGTGCTGCAGCCGTACATAGTCGATTTAAATGAACGAAAAGATGCAGAGATTATTGAAGTTTTTTTGTGAGACGGGGGCGAGATGGGGGCGAGACGGGGGGACGGTTCTTCTGTCTTTCGTCCCTGCGTCTTGCCCTTGTCTTTTGCTTGTCTTGGGTTTTAACTGCCCTCTGCCGCATTTTTCAGTATTTCTGCTTTATCGGTCTTTTCCCACGGCAGATCAATATCGGTTCTGCCAAAGTGGCCATATGCTGCCGTTTGTTTATATATAGGCCTTCTGAGACCTAGGTATTGTATAATAGCCGCCGGTCTCAGATCGAAATGTTTATTAACCAACTGTATCAGTTCTTCTTCCGGCAGTTTCCCTGTAGCGAAAGTGTCAATCATTATGGAAACAGGCTTTGCTACGCCAATGGCATATGCAAGCTGCACTTCCACTTTACTCGCAAGCCCTGCTGCAACGAGGTTCTTAGCTACATATCGGGCTGCATATGAGGCTGAACGGTCAACCTTTGTCGGATCCTTGCCGGAGAATGCACCACCGCCATGTCTTGCATATCCGCCATATGTATCAACAATGATTTTTCTGCCTGTGAGGCCTGAATCGCCTTGGGGTCCGCCCACAACAAACCGTCCGGTTGGATTAATATAAAATCTTGTGTTTTGATCAAGCAGTTTTTCGGGAATGACTGTTTTTACAACAAACTCAACAATATCTCTTTCAATAGTATCATGTGATACCTCCGGACTGTGCTGAGTGGAAATAATCACTGTATCCACTCTTACCGGTTTGTCTCCATCATATTCAACCGTCACCTGCGATTTTCCGTCAGGCCGCAGATAGTCAAGAATGCCGTTCTTACGAATGTCAGCTAGCTTTTTGGCCAGTTTGTGCGCCAGTGAAACAGGCAGGGGCATTAATTCCGGAGTCTCGTCGCAGGCAAAGCCAAACATCATCCCCTGGTCACCGGCTCCTATCGTTTCAATCAGAGAATCCGTCATTTCACCCGTTTTTGCCTCGAGCGCCTTGTCAACACCCATTGCTATATCTCCCGACTGTTCGTCAATGGAGGTAATAACTGCACAGGTTTCACCGTCAAACCCGTATTTTGCTCTGTCATAACCAATATCTTTGATTGTATTTCTGACCACCTTCGGTATATCAACATAACATTTTGTGGTTATCTCGCCCATAACTAGGACAAGACCTGTTGTAACCGCTGTTTCGCAGGCCACTCTTGCATTGGGGTCTTCTGTTAATATGGCATCCAGCACTGCGTCGGATATCTGGTCACATATCTTATCCGGATGCCCCTCTGTAACCGATTCAGAAGTAAATAATCTTTTTGCCATCTTGAAATCTCCTCTCAAGTCTATAAATATTATTAAAGCCTCTTCCTGAAAAGAAGAGGCTTATTGGCTGATATTCCTCATCTTTCAGGATTTTGCTTCCTGCGGGAATTGGCACCGCTGCCTTTCGGCCGGTTGCCGGGTTTCATAGGGCTCGGTCCCTCCACCTCTCTTGATAAGGGTCTATTCAATTTTCAATTCACTATGACTAATCCATCTAACTAATTCATCTGCAAACTAAAACAACTCTAATTAAATGTATCACATGTTCTCAATAGCGTCAAGCCCCGCCCTTTGTAGCCTTTATATCCCTACAAACAGCGCCTCAAATTCCGCGCCTTCCAGCTTCTCTTTCTCCAACAGCGCATCTGCAATCTTGTGCAGCAAGTTTATGTGTTGCTTCAATATTGATACCGTCTTTCCGTAAGCCGAATCAATAAGGTGCTTTACTTCTTTGTCAATCAGTGCGGCTACTTCCTCACTATATGCCCTGGTTTGCCTGAAATCGCGTCCAATAAATATTTCATCATTTTCATCAAACACCATATTACTTAGGTTCTCGCTCATTCCGAACTTGGTAATCATGCTTCTTGCCACGCTGTTGGCATGTTTCAGATCATTTGATGCACCTGTGCTTATTTCACCAAAGACGATATCCTCCGCAGCCCTTCCACCCATCGCGATGATTATTTTTTCCATAAGCTGATCCCTGGTATGATAGGATTTGTCCTCATCAGGCTTGTGAGCCGTATATCCGCCTGCCCTGCCTGAGGGTACGATGGAAACCCTGTCTACCTTGTCGGTAGTTGAGGCAACCTTGACTGCTATTGCATGGCCTGCTTCATGGAATGCGGTGAGCTTCTTTTCCTTTTCGCTCATTACCCTGCTCTTCTTCTCGGGACCGACAACCACCTTAAAGGTGGCTTCCTTAATGTCATCCATCTCTATGCGTTTTTTATTCTTGCGCGCCGCCAGCAAAGCGGCTTCATTAAGAAGGTTTTCAAGATCCGCGCCGGTAAAGCCCGACGTGCTCTTGGCAAGTTCTCCGAGTTTAACATCAGAACCGAGGGGCTTACCTTTGGAATGCACCTTTAGTATTGCCTCGCGGCCTTTAATGTCAGGGAAGCCTACGAATACCCTTCTGTCAAACCGTCCCGGCCTCAAAAGTGCCGGATCAAGTATATCAGGCCTATTGGTAGCAGCCAGAATGATGACACCCTCATTCACACCAAAGCCATCCATTTCTACAAGCAGCTGATTAAGCGTCTGCTCGCGCTCATCATGTCCGCCACCCAGGCCAGCGCCTCTATGGCGTCCTACTGCATCTATTTCATCTATAAATACGATACAGGGAGCACTCTTTTTTGCCTGCTCGAACAAATCCCGGACCCTGGATGCGCCAACACCGACAAACATTTCAACGAAGTCTGAACCGCTTATGCTGTAAAAAGGAACACCGGCCTCGCCTGAAACAGCCTTCGCCAGCAGCGTCTTACCTGTACCGGGAGGCCCCACCAACAGCACGCCCTTGGGAATCCTGGCGCCAAGCTCAATAAACTTCTTTGGTGATTTGAGGAATTCCACGATTTCCTTTAGCTCATCCTTCTCTTCATCCGCTCCCGCAACATCCTCAAATGTAACCTTTTTCCTGTCATCCGTACTCACCTTGGCGCGGCTCTTTCCAAAGGACATCACCCGGTTGCCGCCACCGCCCTGAGACTGTTGAAGAAAAAAGACCCAAAATATCACGAATACAACAATCAGTCCGATTGTAGGGAGAATAGCAAACCACCATGGAGCCGACTGCGGACGTTCCACCTTAAAATCCTTTATCTGTTTGTTGTTGTAAGCCTCAGTCACCATCTCTGTGAAGGAGTCAATAGATGATATATAGACGATATACTCTTTGCTTTTTGAACCCTTATTGGCATTAATAAGCTCAACTGTCGCCTCATCGCCTTTTAATACAATGCTTTGTACATTACTGCTCTGTATATGGGACAGCATCTCCGTGTAGCTGAGCTGCGCCGGATTCCCCGAACTAGAATAGAGCATCAGTACGAACAATACGATTATGAAGATTACTATATAAAAGCTTAAACCCTTAAAATACTTCAAATATCTCCCTCCCGGCCATTTCTATGAACCTTCCATCATTTGATTATATAATATTAACATATACCTCGTTAAAACACAACAAACGCTGTCCATTTTAACTATGTACTGTCAGTCCGTACGATTTGTCTGAAATCTTACAGATTGTTCGAATAAGCCTCTCGCTTCAGTGTGCAGACATCGGGTAAATTACGGTATTTCCCGGCATAGTCCAGTCCGTATCCAACGATGAATTTATCAGGCACAACAATTCCTTTATATTCAATCTCTATGTCTATCTTCCTCCTGGACGGCTTGTCAAATGCAGCGCATATCTTCACGCTTTTCGGCCCTCTGGTATTGAAAAGATCCTTCAGATGTCTGAGTGTCAGGCCTGTATCTACAAGATCCTCCACTATTAACACATGTTTGCCTGCCACGTTCAGGTCCAAGTCCTTTATTATACGTACCACTCCTGAGGATCTCGTAGATGCGCCATAACTGGAAACAGCAATCAGATCCATATCCACAGGTATTGTAATTTCCCTCATCAAATCAGCAAGAAAAACAAAGCCGCCCTTCAACACACCCACCAGAACCAACTCGCTGCCCTTATAGTCCGATGAAATATGTTTTCCCAGTCTCCCTACCATTTCTTTTATCTGCTCGCGGCTTACCAGAATTTCCTCAATATCCCCCATTATCATGAAGTCCTCCAATTGTACTCAATTATCAAAACCCTTTCTGTATTTTCAGTTACCTTAAATTTATCACTTATTCTATATCCGACAATCCAAATAATCTCATTATCAAAACAAATAAGCGGAATTTCATCGCGAAGCTCCCGGGGTATCTTACTGTCTATGAAATATTTTTTCAGCTTTTTTGTGCCATTTGATCTGAAAGGCTTAAAAATATCTCCTTCACGACGGTTTCTGATATTTATTCCCCTCTTGAGGCTGTCGTAATCAAAAAATTGCACATTTGAATTATAACTTATCGCTTTGTACTTATCAACACTCACAGTTGTTTCTACAGATGTTTTGACCACAGCATCGAGTTCCGGTACGTGCGTATGGCCCGGTATAGTCAGAAACGCAGCAAATACAACCGGCTGTTGCGAATCTTTTTTCTCCGTTTTTTGCATATTTTTTTTTGTAAAAATATTCAAATTTCCATATGAAACAACCGCCCTGAGCCCTCCCGGAAGTTCGTTGCACGCCCCTGTACTGCCTGTTGCAACAAGAACTGAAAGGGCGCAATAATGCACGCTTCCTATTCCATCACTGCTTCCTGCAGCATCACGGACAGCCAGCTTCAATACCCTGACAAGTATAGATGCGTGAAGCTTTCGTAGTTGTTCCAGTTTCAAACTTACCTGTTCGCCGCTCTTGGTTTCCAGACTTCTCATATAGGCCTCAAGTGCGCATTGTTCCAGATAATGGCTGTCTCCCGAGACATGGGATGAAAGTTTACAAAGACTTTCTACAATATCGGCTGCAAAGCTTTTATTGATGTAGGGGAATAACTCCAGCCTCACTCTGTTGCGGGCAAAATCGCTTTTCAGATTTGAACTGTCCGTCCTGGGTGAAAGCCCCGCCCTTTCACAATACTGCTCGATTTCCCATCTGTATATATTGAGCAAAGGCCGTATCACAGCGCCCCGCTTGAATTCCATACCGGCAAGTCCTGCTGTTCCAGTCCCTCTAATGATGTGCAGCATAACCGTTTCCGCCTGATCATTCCTATTATGCGCCACTGCGATCTTAGCCGCTCCGCTGCTGACGGCAGCCCTTTCGAACTCTTTATAGCGTGCTTCTCTCCCTGCCTCCTCAATTGACAGGCCATGTTCTCTTGCCAATGCTGCAACATCTACATGTACAGCTGAAAAGGTTATTCCCATCTCTTTACATATCATCGCGGTGTAAGCCTCGTCGTTCAGTGCTTCTTCAGCCCGGAGCATATGGTTGATATGGACCGCAACAAGCTTGATGCCAAGATCTTCCGAAAGTGAATGGAGTACATGAAGAAGGCACATTGAATCAGGCCCGCCGGACACGCCGACGACCACCCTATCTCCCTGCTCAAGCAGGCGGTTGGCCTTAATGGATTTCAATATTTTCTGTTGAAATTTCCTGTTACTGTTGCTTGTTATTTTCATCCCTCTTTAAATTCGAAAACTTCGTATATTCGCCGAACCATCTAAGCTCAATGGCGCCTGTTGAACCATTTCTGTGCTTTGCGATGATGACTTCCGCTATGTTTTTCTTCTCTGAGTTTGGGTTGTAATAGTCATCCCTGTATAAGAACATGACGATATCCGCATCTTGTTCAATGGCTCCCGATTCTCTCAAATCACTGAGCATTGGCCTGTGATCCGTTCTGGACTCAGGCCCCCTGCTGAGTTGTGACATGGTGACTACGGGTATATTAAGCTCCTTTGCCAGTATCTTTAGTGAGCGGGAAATTTCCGATACTTCCTGCTGTCTGTTTTCCGCCCTTCCCCTGCCCTGCATCAGCTGCAGGTAATCAATAATAACGAGGCCAAGGTTTTTCTCAAGCTTGAGTCTTCTGCATTTAGCCCTGATATCCATAACAGATATGCCCGGTGTATCATCAATATAAATGGGTGCTCCCGAAAGAGGTCCCAACGCTTGGGCTATCTTGTTCCAGTCGTTGTCCTCCAGTTTTCCTGTTCTCATTCTATGGCTGTCCACCATGACTTCACTGCAAAGCATCCTGTTCACCAGTTGATCCTTGGACATCTCCAGATTGAACATGGCCACAGGCACATGTCTTTGGACAGCGGCGTACTGGGCAATGTTCAGCGCCATTGCAGTCTTGCCCATGCCGGGTCGTGACGCGATCAAAACCAGATCGGAGTTCTGCAGTCCTGCCGTTTTGTAATCCAGGTCGGTGAAGCCTGTCGGTATGCCCGTTATAAAGCTCTTGCTGTTATATAGCTCCTCCAGCCGGTTGAAGGTTTCCAGAAGTACATCTTTAATGTGGGTAAAGCCTTGAGTGCTTCTTTTTTGCATAATGTCAAAAATACTTTTTTCAGCCCTGTCCAACACATATACAGCTTCCTCCGAAGCTTCATAGCTCATATTGGAAATATCTGCTGCGGCCTTTATCAATTTTCTCAACAAAGATTTCTCTTCAACAATTTTTGTGTAATGCCTTGCATTGGCTGTAGTAGGCACAGCATTGGAGATATTGGCCAGATACTCAAGTCCGCCAATATTGTCAAGAGTTCCTCTGAGTTGCAGTTGCTCAGAAACAGTGATGATATCAACAGGCTCCGCCTTTTCTGCAAGGTCGAGTATGGCTTCACATATTTCTCTATGGTCAGCCCTGTAAAAGTCCTCACTCTTGATAAGCTCTGTAACGGTCGGTATAATATCTGAATCCAGCAACATGCATCCAAGCACAGCCTGTTCCGCTTCAAGGTTGTGAGGAGGAATTTTCCCTATGGCATTAATATCCACGATTTAGTCTCCCTCCGCCGGTGTTACCCATATACGATGTTTACAGTAAGCTTTGCACTGACTTCCGGATAAAGCTTGACTACCACTTCGGTAGTTCCCAGAGATTTTATCGGATCCGGCAGCACTATCTTTTTCTTGTCTATGTCCAGTTTAAACTCGCTTTTGAGCTTGTCGGAAATATCCTTGCTTGTTACGGAACCAAAGAGTTTCCCACTTTCTCCCGATTTTGATTTTATGACCACAACTATATCCTTCATCCTCAACGCAATTGCTTTTGCCTGAGTCAGTTCTCGGTCTTTCTTTGTTTTCTCAGCATCTTTTTTAGTTTTCATAACGTTTATATTACTGGCGTTGGCTTCAGCTGCAAGACCTCTGGGGAAAAGGTAGTTCCTGGCGTAACCGTCACTTACATTCACCATGTCCTCTGTTTTACCCAACCCTTTTACATCCTGCTTTAAAATCACCTTCATGCTTAACCCCCATTCCGCCGCTTCGCATTGGCATAAATGTTCTGTTTTATACGTTAGTCTTGTTTAATTCTTTTATATATTCCATTATAGCATATTTCAACTTATCTTTTGCATCATCAAAAGTAATGCCTGCCAGCTGCGCCCCTGCTACTGACAGATGACCGCCCCCGCCTAGTTTTTCAAGTATCATCTGTACATTGATGTCCCCCAGCGACCTGCCGCTAATCCATACTTCGTTTCCAATAATGCACAAAACAAAGGCCGCGGTGATGCCGGAAAGGTTCAATAACTCATCCGCAGCCTTGGCAGCCATCAACTGAGCATTTTTAGTTCCGGGCGGGCAGAACGATATGGCTATCTCTCTGCTTATCATATCTGCGCTTTTAACTATGTTGGAAATACTGGTATAGGCCGTGAGATCATTCTGGAAAAGCTGCTTGACCGCAACCGTATCCACTCCCTGCCTTCTCAAATAAGATGCAGCCTCAAACGTCCTTACACCGGTCTTGAATGTAAAGCTCTTCGTATCGACTACAATCCCTGCAAAGAGTGCTTCTGCTTCAATTTGCTTGAGCTTCAGCTTTTCATCAATATACTGCAGTATTTCAGTGACAAGTTCACAAGTGGAGGATGCATATGTCTCCTGATAGGTCAGTACTGTATCCTGAATATAATCCGCTCCTCTCCTGTGATGGTCAATAACCACCACCTGCCCTGCGCAACCGATGAGTTCGGGTACCTCCGTAAAGCCCGGCCGATGTGTATCTGCAATGATAAGCAGAGTCTTCTTGTTCACCATGTCAAGAGCCTCATTCCGATTAATGAACAAGTCCCCGTACTCCGCACTTTTTTGTATTTTCGTCACCAGGTTTTCAATGGTGGGATTTACTTTGTTCAATATGATAAACGCCTGTTTCTCCCTGCTTTTAACCACCCTGTAAAGGCCAAGTGAAGCTCCAAGCGAATCAACATCAGTATTTTCGTGCCCCATTATAAAAACGGCCGACGACTGGTCGATTAATTCACGCAGGGCATATGCAATGACTCTGGCCTTCACCTTTGTCCTCTTTTCCAGTTCTCTTGTCTTGCCACCGAAAAAGCTGAAAGTGTCGCCATTTTTAACAACCACCTGATCGCCTCCGCGCCCTAATGCTACGTCAATGGCTGCTGCTGCGGAATGAAAATTCTGAGACGGAGTGTCGCAATTGAGCCCAAAACCCAGGCTTATTGTTACAGGTATCGTGTTGCCTGCATTGATTTCTTTGATTGTATCAAGTATTTCAAACTTCTTTTCTTCAAACTCCTTCATGTATTTTTGCTCAAAGAGAAGGAGGTACTTGTCCCTGTCATATCTCTTGATTATACCATTGGTAATTGACATCCATTGATTAACCTTTTTATCAATCTCTGCAAGTATCTGGGGTCTGCTGGTGTCTTCCATGCTTTGCATCAGGTCGTCGTAATTATCAATCATAATAATTCCTGTCATGATCTTTTCATCCGCATATGCCTTCTTCAGCTCAACTAATTCTGTAATATCAATAAAATACAAGATCAAAACCCGGCCGCCTATATCAGACTTTCCTTCGTTTCCCGAAAAATTACACAATACCAGATAATGCATTCCATTCAATTTGATTTGCCTTGAAATACTCGCAGGGCTGTCTTGATAGCCGCCGGGCTTAAGTTTGTCGGAATTGATTTCATTTATAAATGTCTCTATAACTTTTTCGAAAACATCCTCATGTTCCGAAATCTTTTTGAAGGAAGAATTGTACCACACAATGGAGCCGTCCAGCTCTGTTACCACCAGAGGCATCGGAAAGTTCAAAAGGGTATCTTTTGTTGCAGTATCAATATTAAAGTTGAGTTTTTCAAGGTAACTTGCTATCTCTTCCTTCCGTTTATAATTGGAGCTGATATTATAAAAGGTAAGAAAGACAAACAAAAGAAGGCCGGGTATGGCGATACGCCAGTCCAGCCATGCAATAACAGCAACAAGCAGCAATATTATCCAAAGATAGAAGCTCCCGCGAGGTATAAAAAGACCGAAAAATTTCTTACTCTCCATGTCTGTGAAGGGACTAAAACCCTTCATTTCTCCTTTCCTCTGGAACCAGCCAGATGTCTTGACAACTCTGACAAATCGCCATAATATTTTTCTACTTCATGGTTTTCCACCAGCCCCAGTTTGACTTTACTATGTATCTTAAGCTCTATTATATTATAACTTATACCCAGTCGCTTTCCCAAGAGGTAACTGATTAGGATAATATTAGACAGAGTCTCAGAGACAGCCTCATGCATCTCCTCCCGGACACCTTTGGCCAATACTCTGAATAAATTCGCCAAATCTGTGAGCAACTCGCTTTTAAGCCATTCAATAAGTTTAATATTCCTGGTTATGTCTATTTCCTTCTCCGGCACCGCCATACACCCCTCATCTATTATAACATAACCTGGGTGGGCGGAATCTAATTTCCCGGGCAAAATGCGTTGCCTGCCTCCTGTACGTCAGTTGTCATTGTTGCGGAATGCGGCAATGAGGCAATGAGGCATTTAAATCCGCGTATATGGGGTAAGAACCTAAAAGCTTGAAAAAAGATGTCTTTTTCTTCACCATCGTCAGCGCATCCCTTAAATCCTCGTCCTCCCTGTGTCCTACAAGGTCGACAAAAAAAATATACCTGCCAAGCTTGTTCTTGGCCGGCCTTGATTCAATACGGCTAAGATTGATACCCCATAAATTGAAAATGCCCAATATCCTATAAAGGCTGCCCGGTTCATCGTCGGTGGAAAAAGCGATAGAGGTTCTATCCCTGCCTGTTTTTGCCGCATCTGAATAACCAACAATAACAAATCTGGTATGGTTATTGTCATGATCCTGAATGTCTTTTTGTGCAATGTCCAGGCCATAAGCCTCCGCTGCCGCCACCGAGCCTATCGCTGCATAGCCGTCTGAATTTTTTGCAACCTCTTCCGCTGCTGCCGCAGTACTGTAAACTATCCTGACCTCCGCATGGGGCAGCTGTTCTGACAGAAACTTTCTGCATTGACCAAGTGGCTGTGGATGGGAGAGTACATATTTTATTTCCGACTTACCGGTCCCCTTTTTAACCAGCAGGTGTTCTCTAATAGGAATAATCAATTCTGCTTTGAGCTTCAGGTCAACCTCCAGTGCAATCATATCCATCGTTGCATTGACGGCGCCTTCAATAGAATTCTCTATGGGCACGACTGCTTCATCCACAATATTATCCTGCACCGCTATTAGGATCTCAGGAATTGAAGGGAAGTCAACTGCTGTATGAGCCGTTTCACCTATGTATTTTTTGAGCGCCTCATGGGAAAAGGTTCCCTTGGGGCCGAGATAACCTATTCTAAGCATTTAACTCTCTCACCCTCTTCTAATACTACAGTAAAATAAACATTAACTCATCGGCATTTATGCTCCTTTCAGAAATATCGCAAAAGCTTCAACTCGTTATTTCTGAAAGGATTAATCAAGAAAATTCGCTTCGCTCATGACTTAAAACCAAAGCGAATTTTCTTGT
>CAYGHY010000014.1:0-23463 GCA_964349435.1 uncultured Oscillospiraceae bacterium | reverse complement strand
CTGTCATTGATCCGGCTGAGATTGCCAAATCCTGCGATGGCGCGTTGATTGTCGTGACGTATAATCAGGTCACCCGCAGGGAGCTAGCGGAGGCAAAACGCCAAATCGAGCTGTCCGGGTGCGAGGTGCTGGGTACGGTGCTCAACAATGTCGTTCCCAACTCCGTGGGCGGCAGGAAGTATTACAGCTACGATAAGTATTACAGGGCCAATGACGAACAGACTGAGTAAAGCCTGTAGTCGGACCAAGCTTTATTCCCTTGATTTCCGGGCACTGCCGGAGGTGGAGCGGTTGGATACGGATTTGACGGGCGATAAGCTCAGGAAGGGAAGGTGCTGACAATGGGGTAGTTTGGAAGGGATTGACTAGTTTCATCTCCTCGGATGCGCAGGTTATTAGGACACGAAGGACTACGATAAAGCAGTGTCATGCGAATGCAGAGCGGGTGCTCGTAGAAACAGGTGAAACCGGATGAAAGACAATACAAAGAAGACAATGCCCCTTCGTTTATTGAAACTGCTTCATCTCATCATCACCACCTTGATTTTCACTTTCTTTTGGCGAAGCTACTACATTTCTCAGGTTGACGGTTATATAATGAATATCGATCAATATCCAATCAATTTGATTTATATGGCACTACTGTTTGTGTTGAACCGTATTTACTCCTCATATGCCGTTGGGGTCTCCAGGGTGTCAGAGATCATCCTCTCCTTGTCTCTTGCGGATTTTGTTGCCGCGGTGCTTTTCTATAATTTTATTGCGATCCTTCGGATGTCATTTGCAGGCCTCCTACCCTTGGGTGCGCTCCTCATCGTTCAATTCCTGTTCAATGTGTTGTGGAGCCTGAATATGAACACGTTCTACTTCAAACTGAACAAGCCCAAGCGGACGGCTGTCATATATAGCAATGATGATGACTTGCGAAAACTGCTTTCCATCAACTGCTTCTCTGACAAGTTCAAATTGGAAAAGCGGATCAAGAATCCTGAAAGTATTGAGCAGGCTATAAATGAGGTCATCGGCTGCAAGGCGATTTTCGTGGTTGGCATCAGTGCGTCGCTGCGCAACAGCATTTCGAATTACTGCGTGGAAAACGGCATTGAAGGGTATATCCAGCCGGAGGTCGGTGATGTGCTGATGGCCGGTGCCAAACACATCCAGATGTTCAGCATGCCCATCTTTCATGTTCACAAGGCAGCGCCGTCACCGGAATACCTCTTCATAAAAAGGTTGTTTGACCTTCTTTTCTCTTCAGTGGCATTGCTTGCATTCAGCCCCTTGATGCTTTTCATAGCGCTGGCTGTTAAGTTGGGGGATGGCGGTCCGGTGCTGTACAAGCAGGTCAGGCTGACTAAGAATGGGAAGGAATTCAACATTCTCAAGTTCAGGAGCATGCGGGTGGATGCTGAATGTGGGGGGCCTTGCCTATCCACCCAAAATGACTGCCGGATTACTCCGGTGGGAAAAAAGATCCGCGCTGCCCGCCTGGATGAACTGCCTCAGTTGTTCAATATCCTGAAGGGCGACATGACCATCGTAGGCCCGCGTCCGGAGCGGCCTGAGATTGCCAGCCAATATGCGGAAACCATCCCGGCCTTTTCCCTCAGGCTCCAGGTCAAAGCAGGATTGACCGGTTATTCGCAGGTCTGCGGCCGCTACAACACGGAACCCTATGACAAGCTTGAGATGGACCTGATGTACATCAACAGGATGTCGGTCATGGAGGATTTGAGACTGATGGTCGCGACTTTGAAAACGCTGTTCCTGAAGGAGAGTTCACAGGGAGTCCCGGAAAGGCAGGAAATGGCGGTAGAACCGGCAAAGCGGGTAGAAATAAGTGAATGATTATCTATTTTCAGATTGGCCTTGAATACCTGTTCATAAAAAGGTTGTTTGACCTTCTTTTCTCATCACTGACATCGCTTGCTCTTGATCCGTTGATGCTAATCATAGTACTGTCTGTTAAGTTGGGGGACGGTGGATTGATACTGTACAAGCAAGTCAGGCTGACAAAAAACGGAAGGAATTTAACAGTCTCAAGTTCAGGAGCATGCGGGTGGATGCTGAAAGGGAAGGGCTTGCCTATTCCCCCAAAATGATTGCTGGATTACTGCAATGAAAAAATCCGTGCTACCCGCCTGGATGAACTGCCTCAGTTGTTCAATATCTTGAAAGGCTACATGATCATCGTAGGTCCGCGTCCGGAATGGCTTGAGATTGCCAGGCAATATGCGGAGCTTCTTCCTGATTATCATCTGCGATTGTTGGTAAGAACCGGGCTGATTGGGTATGCCTATGTGAAGACAAACCTAAGTACTATTCTGAACTTTTCGAGGAGTAACAAGATGGTTATTCTAGTGACAGGTGCTGGTGGCATGGTTGGTTCTCATATGGTAGAACAGCTATACAATAGAGGAGATGACGTTATTGGTGTCTATCACAAGAACAAGAAGAATATTGAACAGATACATGCGCAAGTCAAGCTCGTTCAATGTGATCTTCGTTACGGACAGGGAATTGAACAGCTTATCATGGATGAGTTGCCTGATGAAATCTATCACCTTGCAGCGCAGAGTTACCCCACTGTTTCATGGGTCAGTCCATATGAAACCATAGATGTAAATGTCTGTGGAACCATTGCCGTTTTTGAAGCAATCAAGAATGCAAGAAAGTATGTCAAAGCTGAATATGACCCTATGGTTGTGGTTGCATGCTCCTCTGCCGAATATGGAGAAACATTGAATCATCTTGAGGGTGATGAAGTGTATGTAAAGGAGACTGCAGAGCTTCAACCGCTTCATCCGTATGGTGTCAGTAAAGTTGCTCAGGATTTACTCGCATTCCAGTACTTCATGAATGATCACATCCGTTGTATACGTGCAAGAATATTTAACTCCACAGGAACTCGAAAACTTAATGATGTAACATCTGATTTTACAAAGCGGGCAGTATTAGCTGAGATGAGTGGCGATCACGTTCTAAAAGTCGGTAACCTGGAAACTCATCGGGCTATCATGGATCAACGGGATCTTGTGAATGCATTAATGCTTCTGGCTGGAAAAGGGAAAGCTGGTGGTGTCTATAACATCTCTGGCGAGCACATATATCAAATGAATGACATTGTTAAACTAATTGAGGAGCTAATTGGTTTCAAGTTTGTGATGGAAGTCGATCAATCTTTGCTTAGACCTACAGATGAGAGAATAATTGTCGGTGATATAAAGAAGCTAAAGGTGGATACTGGCTGGACTCAAACGATTCCGATGCGACAGACAGTTGCTGACATGCTGGATTACTGGCGGAAGGTTCTTTGAGGTGGCGTTTAAATGAAGAAGATATGCCTCATCACTTTCTCAAATAATACTGATCATCAAAATGTCATTTATAGCATGTTTGAAGCGTTGCAGGAGAAAACTGATGTATTCACCATAGGAATCCTGAATCCGAAAAGCCAGATAGCTCCTAAAACGAAGAGAAACTATTACTTTGACTGTCCGAGTCGTCCAGGTATAGAATGTAAAACATTCCGGATTAATATAGTTGCAAAGATTGCAAAAATCATTAAGGAAAATAATATCAATTATATCTATTTTGAAAGCGTTCATGTTTGGAACATACTCCTGATGTGGATGTGTCCGCAATGTATTCGCGTTGAGGCTGTTCATGATGTGATACCACACGATCTAAGTAAAACAGTTGTGATGTGTACGATGCTCGCGTGTAAAATCGCAGATCATGTTGTTCTGAGAAATGAGAAGTATAAAAAGCAGCTTTCCGATGTTTATAAAATACCGGAGTCAAAGATTACTTGCTTTGCACCGTGGCGTGATTTTCCAGTTGAAGACCAAACCACTTATTCTGGAACATTCCTATACTTTGGGAGAATCCGCAAGTATAAAGGCTTAGAGATACTAGAACGTATCATCCAAAAATCACAGGATGTACATTATCAGATTGTTGGCGAGCCTGATAAAGAGAGCAATGAGATTGTCAACAAGCTTTCTATATATAGCAACGTGGACATGATAGCGCGAGAGGTCACGGATGAGGAAATGATTAATTTGTTCCATAGTGCTGATTGGATTGTACTTCCATATACTACCGCAACTCAGAGCGGTGTGATTGTTGACTCATATCGCCTTTCAAGACCAGTAATTGCTTTCAATGTGGGAGCAATCAACGAACAGATAAATGATGGAGTGACGGGATTCCTTATTGAAAGAAATAATGAGGATGCTTTTAGGGAAGCAGTGAAGAAGGCCGCAAGTATGAGTTTAGAGGAGACGGAGCAGTTCTCACATTATGCTTACACCTACGGTTATACGAAATACGCTGCAGCTGCTGTTTCTGACAAATTTGTTAAGATGCTGTATTCAATGAGAAAGTAAGACTCGAAGGGAGTGATTGACGCATGATCATCACAAGAACGCCTTTTAGGATGTCGTTTTTTGGGGGCGGCACCGATATAGAGCGCTTTTTTCGTGAGAACGGTGGCGCAGTAATATTAACTACTTTTAATAAATACTGCTATGTAACAGTTCGACATCTTCCGAGATTTTTTGATTTCACATCCGAATTGTCGTATGCCTTGACTGAAAGAGTGTCGAATGTGGACGACATCCAACACCCTGCTATCCGTAATGCTATGAAGATGCTGGATATGCATGAAATCAGGCTCACTTACGAGGCTGATCTCCCTGCCAGGAGTGGTATCGGCACAAGCTCTTCCTTTGCTGTGGGCATGCTGAATGCTTTTTACGCTTTGAAAGGTAAGTATGCTGATAAGAAGAAATTGGCAGATGAAGCGATATATTTGGAACGTGTTCTGTGTGAAGAAGCTGGTGGATGGCAGGATCAGATTGCAGCCTCTTTTGGTGGATTTAACAGAATTAACTTTTGCACAGACGGAACTTATAATGTGTTCCCGGTGATTATTCATCCGGACAGAAAGAAGGAACTGTGTAACAACCTGCTGATGTTCTTCACTGGCTTTACCCGGTTTAGCTCAGTGATACAGAAGGAAAATGCCGTTGGATATGCAGAAAAGATTGCTCAGCTGAAAGAGATGCTTTCCCTGGTAAATGACGCAGAGAAAGTGTTGACCGATAAGAACTCTGACCTGGACGACTTTGGCAGATTGCTTGATCAGACATGGCGGTTGAAGAGGCAGACTGGTAGTGCAATCACAACAAACAGCATTGATGATTTGTATGAGAAGGGCATAAAGGCTGGCGCACTCGGCGGAAAGTTGCTCGGAGCCGGTGGAGGCGGGTTTTTGGTCTTCTATGTTCAGCCTGAGAAAAAAGCTGCGCTACAAAATGCTATGAAAGACTTGCTATGTGTACCGTTCCAGTTTGAAGGTGACGGTACAAGGGTGATTCAGTATGATCCTGAATGCTACGTACCAAAGGAAGAGGAATCAATAGATTAATGAAGACTATAATCATGGCCGGAGGAAGAGGTATACGGATCAGCACGGTTGCATCTGACATTCCCAAGCCAATGGTCAAAATTGAAGGGAAACCTGTACTGGAGCATGAGATAGAGTGTTTACGGAATCATGGGTTAATAGACATCATTATCACAGTTTCACACCTTGGTTCCATTATTATGGATTACTTTGGCGATGGTAGCGGAGTGTCTCCTGCGACGGGGGAATCATTCGATGTGAAGATCCAGTACTTTAATGAAGAGACACCATTAGGTAACGCCGGTGCTCTGTTCAAACTGAGAGATCAGCTTGATGGTGACTTCTTGCTCCTGAATGCCGATGTAATCTTTGACGTGGATTTCAATCAATTTCTTGATTACCATAGAAAAAAAAAAGGATTGGTTACACTGTTCACTCATCCCAATAGCCACCCCTACGACAGCGGTGTGTTAATTGCTGATAAGCATGGTGCAGTGCAGCAATGGCTGACGAAGGATGATGAAAGACCTGAGTGGTACCGAAATCGTGTGAATGCTGGACTCCATGTGATTAATCCGGAAGTGCTGGACAGGACGGGGATTGATCCGGAGTCAGTTGGCAGAAATGTTGATGGGAAGATTGTTAAGGTTGATCTGGATCGACAGATACTAAAACCACTCTGTGGAATGGGTACTATGTTCTGCTATGACAGCCCGGAATATGTGAAGGATATGGGTACACCAGAACGCTACGAGGCAGTTTGCAGAGATTTTCGAGAGGGAAGGGTTCGAGAAAAGAATCTGCAGAACAGCCAGAAGGCAATCTTTCTCGACCGCGATGGAACTATCAATAAGTATGTCGGCTTTTTGCGTAGGATCGATGATTTTGTTTTGCTGCCAGGCATTGCCGATGCCATCAGGAAAATCAATACTTCGTCATATCTTGTTATTGTTGTTACAAACCAACCAGTAATCGCAAGAGGTGAGATTACCTTTGAACAGCTGCGTGACATCCACAACAAGATGGAAACACTTCTTGGGCAGGGGGGGGCGTACCTCAATGCGGTGTATTTCTGCCCGCATCACCCGCACAAGGGGTTTGAGGGCGAGGTGCCGGAGCTGAAAGTTGACTGTGAATGCAGAAAACCAAGACCCGGAATGCTCCTGCAAGCTGCGAATGACTTTAATATCGATCTGGGAGAATCCTGGATGG
This sequence comes from uncultured Oscillospiraceae bacterium, assembly GCA_964349435.1. GTDB lineage: Bacteria > Bacillota > Clostridia > Acetivibrionales > DTU013 > CAYGHY01. The sequence continues at coordinate 16,838 of CAYGHY010000014.1, read as the reverse complement.
TGGGGGACAGCATAGATGATGTCCTCGCGGGAAAAGCTGCCGGGTGCAGGACGGCTCTAATTGGAAGCGAAAAGAATGGAGTGGGCCAGATGATGTCCGTTGAATCACTACTTGCTTTTTTGAATACAATCCTGAACTGAAAGGAGGTGTACCGTGACAGAGACAAATTATGAGATCGGACTTCTCATTACCCGTTATCCAGCCCTTAACAGTGTGAAGGAAGATATCGCCTCGGCCTATCTCATTATGGAGCGGAGTTTTTCTAGCGGCGGGAAGTTACTGGTCGCCGGCAATGGCGGCTCGGCAGCTGATGCCGAGCACATCGTTGGCGAACTCATGAAAGGGTTCAAGCTGCCCCGAAAGTTACAAAAGGAGTATTCAGACAGACTGCTTGCCATTAACCCGGTGATGGGTGCGGTACTGGTCCGGAAACTGCAGGGTGCGCTTCCAGCTATTGCCTTGGATGGACATCCAGCGTTGATGACGGCCTTTGTGAACGATTGTGAGCCGCTTTTGTGTTTCGCGCAGCAGGTGAACGGATACGGCAAGGAGGGGGACGTCTTCCTGGCTATCTCGACTTCCGGCAATAGCGGGAATGTGATGTACGCCGCTGTCGCTGCTCGTGCAAAAGGTTTGAAGGTCATCGGCTTGACTGGAGCAAATGGAGGCAGGCTGGTTGATTTGTGCGATGTATGCATCCGTGTGCCGGAAATGGAAACATACATGGTCCAGGAGTTACATCTACCGGTCTATCATTGCCTGTGTTTGATGCTTGAAGACAGGTTCTTCGGCGAACCGCTATGAAAGAGAAGAGTAGCCAATGAAGTTACAAAATTGTATTTTTTGAAGTAATGAGGTAAATACTATGCATCCCAAAATCCTAATTATTTTAACAACGCCATTTAGTGTAAGTGATAGCAGCCGTTCGCTTGACTCATATTTTCACTTTTGGGAAAGGGAAAATTTGAGGCAGATATATACCAGAAACTGGATACCAAGCAAGGGCCATTGTGGCGAACTGTTTCAAATAACTGATGCTAATTTATTAAGGATGTGGATACACAAAACTGATAATTCTGGAGTGATTTACCGTTATGATGATCTGCTCAGTGATGACACAAACAAGGTCTTGCAAGACAATTCACTTGTTAGTAAAACTTACAGGCTTGGGGCTAAGCATACGCCAACTATCGAGTTGTTAAGAGGACTTCTTTGGCGGAAAAAATATTGGTGTACACAGAAATTGGTTAACTGGTTGGATCAATTTCAGCCGGATTGCATTTTCTACAATTTTAGCAATCATATATTTACCCAGCAGATCGCATTATTTGCTGCAAACAGGTATAATATCCCAATCATCACCGCAATCGGTGATGACTACTATTTTAATGATCGGGCATCTATATCACTGGCCTACCACTTGTATAGGATAATTTTTAAGCGGTTGACAAGAAAAATCTTCGCTTGGAAAGGAAGCGCTGCTTTCTCTTGTGATAAAATGAAGGAAAAGTATAATGATGTTTTTGAGCTTCATGGAGAGTCGATTTACTTGAGTTCAACAACTCCAAGGCGTGAATTTTCATATATCAATAAAAAGAAACCAATCATCGCATACTTTGGCAGTATCCGGTTAGGACGGAACAATTCGCTGTTGGATATTGCGAATGCATTGAGAAACATCGAAAAATCGTATATATTAGAGGTTTATTCGAATGAATTAGATCCCGTATACTATCAACAGTTGAAAGAACATCCAAATGTTTTTTTTGGTGGAGCAATCCCTTATAGCATGGTGCAGGAAAGAACATCTCATTGTGATATAGTTGTTGTCGCAGAAGGGTTTCACAAAAAAGATATCAACTTTACGAAGTATTCGCTTTCTACAAAAGCAGCAGACGCATTAGCATGCGGTACGGCGATTTTGGCTTATGGGCCCTCAGAAAGTGGCCTGATTGGATATATGCTAAACACGGAAGCGGCGATGGTTTGTACAGATTCAAACAGTTTGGAGGAATGCATCCGTACTTTGATTATTGATCAAAACCTGCAAAGGAAAAACTATGAGCGCGCAATTATTGTCACCCATGAAAACCATACGCTTGAAAGAAGCAACGAGGTATTCGAAGGCATTTTATGCAAGTGCAAGCTCATGAAATGAAAATATGGAACAATGCGTTGAGCAGAATCAAATTGTTTGAGAGAGGGGGAGTTCGTGGAAATGATAACATATAGTGTCACAATGGGGATTACGCTGTTGACATATTTATTTATGACGCATTCTACCCAAGATACAAAAAGGATAAGCAGAATAACGATAACTGTTTTCTTCGTTATGTATTTGTTCTTGTTATGTTTTCGAGACAGCACGGTCGGCGTTGATACTGGATTTTATGTAAACATATTATTCAAACAAATTCAATTTTTAAGCTGGCCTGAACTGGTTAACATTAAGAATATGGAGCTAGGCTTTACATATCTGACAAAGCTAATCAGCTATTTTGGAAGTATGCAGATATTTATTGGTTCAATCGCAATTCTATCTGTAGTACCGGTTATGTATTTATATAGAAACGAATCAGAAGATGCAATATTGTGTTGCTCGTTCTTCCTCATTTCATTGCTATTCGAGATATATTTTTCTGGAATGAGACAGGGCGTTGCTCTTGGGCTTTCAGTTCCGGCGTATTACTTTGCTAGAAAATCAAAATTGATTCCATTTCTGCTCATGGTGTTGATTGCCGTCAGTTTTCACACTTCCGCGCTGATAATAGCACTAATTTTCCCAGTTTATCATGCCAAAATAACCAAAAAATGGTTATGGTTTGTTATTCCTTTGATGGTATTGTTCTATAGCTTTAAATCGTCATTATTTGATTATCTCCTTAAAAACATTCAGAATGACTACACAGTGAAATATGAATATTTGACAACAAATTTTTCAGGACAAATTGGGTTAATGACATTATTCGTTCTCATATCTTTGTATAGTTTTTTTATGCTCGATGAAACAATAGCGAATGAAGATGATATTGGACTACGCAATCTATTGCTGCTATGTACAGCCATCCAATTCTTTACACCTCTACATCCGGTGGTTTCCCGGCTGAATTATTATTTCATTCTTTTTATTCCTGTTACCCTCTCACGAGTTAACCTCAAATGCCAAACGAGATATCGTCCAATTTCGATGATGGCTTCCTTTGAAATGTCAATCTTCTTTATCTTCTATTTTTTCTTTTTGAAAGATGATACACTACAAATATCTAGTTATCGTTTTTTCTTTTAAGAACAGTGCTCGTTTTTCTGTCAAGAATTGCTTATGTGCTATATAATAATTATACTCAGCGTTGATTGGAGTGAAGATATTTTGAGGATTGTCCAGATGAATTGCGTTTATGGAAGCGGAAGCACAGGAAAAATTGTGTCTGCCCTATACGAGCATACAAAATCATGTGGTGATGACTCTTATGTAATCTATGGGATGGGGCCAAAAGAAGCGGATACACACGTGCTGAGAACAACTCCAGACTTTATTCGAAAAGCGCAGTCTCTACGTTCAAGAATTTCCGGTTATCCCTATGGTGGATGTATCATCGGTACCGCTGTGGCGCTCCACTATTTAAAGAAAATTGAACCTGATGTTGTTCACATTCATTGTATCAATGCATATATGGTCAACATTTATCGAGTGCTTGAATATTTGAATGAGCATAAGATTCCAACCGTCATCACGCTTCATGCGGAATTTATGTATACCGGCGGTTGTACACATACAGTAAATTGCAATAAATGGCTTTCTGGTTGCTATAATTGCAGTAAAATTAATAAAGTGCATCCCAAATCGTATCTTTTTGACAGGACACAAAATGAATGGAAGCTATTGCAAAAAGCTTACAGCGGGTTTGAACGGTTGAAGATCTGCGCTGTTTCAGATTGGGTTCGGGATCGTGCCAGACAGTCGCCATTTTATAAAGGTTATGATGTTTTCACTGTGTTGAATGGCTTGGATACCAATGTTTTTTCATACACTCCGACGGAAGATTTAAGAAAGGACTTGGGCATTGGAACCGAAAAGGTTGTCGTCCATATAACCCCAAACTTTTACGACGGCATAAAAGGTGGACAGCATGTCATAGAAATGGCAAAAAGGTTTCCTGCAGTATGGTTTCTGATTATCGGGAGTGATGGGGATCAATCTACTGTCCCGCAAAACTGCCGATTTATCGGAAAAATATCCGATCAAAAACTGCTTGCGCGGTACTATTCGTTGGGTGATGTCTGCCTTCTGACCAGCGTCAGGGAGACCTTCTCCATGGTATGTGCGGAAAGTCTGTGCTGCGGCACGCCGGTCGTAGGGTTTCGTTCAGGAGGGCCAGAACTAATTGCTATTGAGGAGTACAGCGAATTTGTTGAGTATGGGGATTCTGATTTATTGGAGCGCACATTGATGTGCTGCCTTACTACTAACAAAGACAAATGTAGCATAGCTTCTGAGGCTGCCGGTAAGTACACAAAAAGGATTATGACACATAAATATCGTGAACTCTATGAGGATGTGTCATATGGTTCCGTTAAGAAAATTAAAAGTGATGTCATATGAAGTTCTGATTTGAGCGAGTGCGCCGATAGGGGGTGATTCCTGATGCCGAGGACTTGTATTCTCACAGTTTACTATTCCACCGCTTATGTGACAGTTCTTCAAGCAACCTTTCTACAAAAAGATCTTATTGCGCTTGAGATTGCAACTATCAATCTGTGCCTAAGACAATCATACAGCTGCGATGATTGTTTGTACCAGGCGAATGAGATTTGTGATATAAACCGCTATTTGAATATGTGCGTCTTTATATTAGTTAACAATGCAGAGTTCGCGAACTCTCGAGTTTTCTGGCAGTGATAATATTACACTTGTGAAGGTGTTAAACAATGAAGAAACTACTATATCTCGGCTATTATGACACTCAAAATAATCTTGCAGAAAATCGGCATTATTATCTTGCTGCGAGCAGTAAAATGGATTATATCTGCTCCGCAATAAATCGGGCAGGGTGGGATGTTGAGATTGTGTCTGCAAGTGGAACAAGGAACCAAACTGGGTATCCTGGTAAAAAAATAATGCTTTCAGACCATATAAAACTAACGCTATTCCCAACCATAGGACGAGGATGTAAACTAAAGCGATTAATTGCGCATGTAACATTGCAGTTTAATCTATTTTTGTTTTTGCTTCAAAATGTTAAGAGCCGGGATGCCCTTATTGCGTATCACTCCCTTGACTATGCTCGGATGCTTTGGTTGCTAAAAAAGATAATAAAATTCCGACTGATTCTTGAGGTTGAAGAGATATATGCTGATGTAAATGGAAAGAGAAGTCAGCGTAAGCGTGAAATGAGGTTATTCAGAGTTGCGGATGCTTTTCTGTTTTCTACTGAAATGTTAAACAAAGCAATAAATTCTGCTGGAAAGCCTTATCTCATCATTAATGGCACTTACCAAATTGAAGAAATGCAAAACTGTAGCTTTATTGATTCGGAATTAATTGGGAAAATCAATATTGTATATGCTGGTACATTTGACCCGCGCAAAGGCGGTGCTGCTGCTGCTGCTGCTGCAAAATTTCTGGATGATAACTATCATATACATATTATAGGCTTTGGCAGTGAATATGAAAAAGAGCATCTGTTCAGAATAATTGATGAAACAAGGAAGAAAACCAAGTGCGGTCTTACTTATGGTGGTTTGTTAAGCGGTGAGGATTACATCCGGTTTATCCAGTCCTGTGATATCGGCTTAAGCACGCAGAACCCCGATGCATCGTTCAATGCTACCTCGTTCCCCAGTAAAGTGCTTTCTTACATGGCTAACGGATTGAGGGTGGTAAGTGTTCGGATTGATTCAGTGGAAAAGTCTGCAGTCGGAGACCTGATAACATACTATGATCATCAAACGCCAGAGAATATTGCAAAAGCGATTAAAAGCGTAGATTTATCAAAAGCGTATGACAGCCGAACGCGAGTCAGGGAACTGGATGCTAAGTTTCAGCAGGATATTAAGCAGTTGATTGAAGTAGTGAATGAAGTTGATTAACAAGTTTCGCTATGCAACGGAAAAAGATAAGGCAATATCTAGAAATGTAATTGGCGCATTTCTTATACAGGGCGGCGGCTTGGTTGTATCGTTGTTCACAATGCCTGCATATATGCACTTTTTTTCTGATCAGAAGGTGTTGGGCGTATGGTTTACTGTCCTTTCGATATTATCGTGGATACTCAATTTCGATATGGGAATCAGTAACGGATTAAGAAACAACTTGGCCAGAGCACTTGCGTTAAATGAGAAGAAAGAGGCGAAAGAGTATCTCTCCTCGGCATATTGGATGTTGGGCTTAGTGGTTCTTGTTTTGCTCGTATTTGGAAGCATAGTGCTTCGTTTTGTTGATTGGAATGCAATATTCAATGTTTCCCAAGAAATCATACCAAATAACATAATGCTTGAAGTAGTGGAATACACATTTCTGGGAATCATGCTGCAGTTCTTCTTGCGGTTGATTTCGGCCGTGCTTTATGCGATGCAGAAATCAGCGATAAACAACTTTGTCGGGCTATTGTCGAAACTATTCGAATTGCTCATTATTACGGTCATTTCCTCAGCAACCCCGATTCAAAATATCAGAACACTGTCTCTTGTGCATGTTATTACCGCCAATTTACCATTATTAATAACAACACTAATTGTGTTCACTGTGCCTTTGAAAGCGAGTCGTCCGAATCTGCAGTATTTTCGGAAAGATAAAGCGCGGGCTGTACTATCCCTTGGCGGCATATTCTTTCTGTGCCAGATCCTATACATGCTTATTGCAAATACAAATGAATTTTTCATCACGCAGTATACTGAGCCAGGCAATGTAGTTGAGTACCAGATCTACAACAGGCTCTTCACACTTGGCAGCATGGTATTCATGCTCGCATTGTCGCCCATATGGTCAGCGGTCTCAAAAGCAATTGCAGAAAACGACTTCATCTGGTTACAAAAGCTGCATCGTAACTTAACAATACTGGCGACTCTGGGAATTTTGGCAGAGTTCATGTTAATCCCCTTTTTGCAGTTTATTGTCAATTTCTGGCTTAAGGAAAACGCTATTCAAATTAATTACGTATATGCGTTCGCGTTTGCGCTTTTTGGTTCTGTGATGATCTTCCAAAGTGCCGTATCAACCATTACAAACGGTACCGGCAGAATGAGAATTCAAGCCATTTCATATGCCTTGGGTGTTGTTTTTAAGATGATTATTATTCATGTTGGAATTATCCTGACTGATAATTGGATAGTTGTCGTACTGGCAAATGCGTTAATTCTGATTCCGTATTGTATTATTCAGCAGGTGGATTTGAAGAAATATTTGAGGAGTGGTGTTTTGTTGACAAATGATATGGGAGCCAATTGACTGTTAGGAATGAGAGAAGTGGTGTTTCGAATTATAGGGTGGCTGCTAATTCTATCGCGCCTCTTCGACATGGCAGTGCAGCATGGCAATGTACCTCATTACATGATAATGCAATTTGGAGGTAAGTAATTTGGACGCAATTATGAAAATGTTCCACAAGAACGCTTCACAGGTGATTCGGCTGGTGCAGGCATACAAAACCAGTCAGAACAATGTTTTTCTTCATGCCGACTCCTTCCTTTCCGAAGATGAGATCAACACAATGAAGTCTGCTTTGCCTCAAGATATGCAAGCGCCGATAAGGTCATGAAGTTGTGATGATGCGGCTGATACACACCAGCGTGATAAGGATCTATGCCTCTATCCTTATTTGGAACCTGTCCAAAAAGGTAAGAGCACTTTTTGGTTCATTTTCGGAAGAAGTAAGTGGATGATCATGCGCTCAGTATTGGACAGATTTGCATTGTCAAGATGCCTATGCGCGTAATATCGCGGTTATTATTGGACACTAATTACTATATTGATTAGGAGGATTTTATGAAAGCTTTGGTTACTGGTGGAGCAGGTTTTATTGGGTCTAGCATTGTAAAATTGCTTGTTCATAAAGGATATGAAGTGCGCGTATTTGATAATTTGACGTCAGGGCATATCATCAATATTCAAGAATACATCGACAACAGAACTGTTGAATTTATTCACTCTGACATTAGAAACTTACAGGCTATAAACAATGCGTGTAGAGGTGTGGATATTGTTTTTCATCTTGCTGCAAGTGTAGGGCGTCAAAAGTCTATAGATGATCCTGCCTTAGACTCAAGTACAAATTTACTCGGGACTGTTAATCTGCTGGAAGGAATGAGAAAGAACAATGTCTGTAAAATAGTCTACTCTTCATCAGCAGCCATTTTCGGTGAATTAATTACTCCAACCATTGCTGAGAGCCATCCTCAGAATGCTGATTCACCTTATGGTGTAAGTAAGCTTGCTGCAGAAAAAATGATACTGGCATATTCCGGAATATTTGGCATCACCGGAACTTGCCTCAGATATTTCAATATTTATGGTGTAAACCAACGATTTGATTTATATGGGAATGTTATTCCCATCTTTGCAAAAAGGATTTTTTCAAGTGAGCCAATTATCATCTATGGAGATGGAACTCAAACTCGGGACTTTGTTTATGTTAATGATATTGCCAGGGTGAATTATTTGGCTTCACATTCCGAGCAAGGAACTGATGTTTATAATGTTGGTAGCGGTAACAGTGTTACCATTATCCGCTTAGCAGAGATGATGCAAGAAATTTCCGGGATAAAGGTTGGAGTTACATATGCGCCTGAACGTCACGCGGATGTAAAACACTGCAAAGCTGATTCTTCAAAAGTCTATAAGAAAATTGGATTTAAGGCCGAAGTGGAACTTGAGCAAGGCTTGACCGAATATATACAATGGTTTCGCAGTAATTGTATTAAATAAACTCTTTTTGTTGTGTTATTTTGTAAAAGACAAGATAAATCATCCATTCAAGAGAGGATAAATATGCAATGACTTTTCAGAATAAAAAACCTCCTCATCACCGGTGGTACTGGCTCATTCGGCCATGCGGTACTGGGAACGAAAAATGTATTCAGCAAGATGGTTTGGAGAAAGTATAGATTTTGCGGGATATTTTTACAGTACGCGTTATACTGATTTCCCTGGTTGTCCTGGGAATGGCAGTCTTACTGCCGGGACTGCTGCGCCTGTTTCACGGGAAACATCACAGGTGGATCCTTCATCTTGTCTTTATGGTTTACTTGACTGGAAACCTGTATTTCACCATCTTGTTCCGTGAAGAGATGCCTGAGGCGATGTATGAGTTGGAACTGTTTGGTGCTTTCCGCCGTTCCATCCGGCTCGACTTCGGGATACTTGGCACCATCAGGCGCTTGCTGACGGAAGGGCTGCCGGCGGGAATCCGGATTGTATCAACCGAGTCCCTGGAAGGACAAATTCTGAATATTCTGCTGTATGTCCCCATGGGTTACCTGCTGCGATTCGTCTGGCCAAAGCTAAGGTTCGCGCAGGTCATTCTCATCGGCTTCCTGGCCTCCCTCTTGACGGAAACAGTTCAGCTCTTCTTTCGCCTGGGCTGGTTTGATGTGGATGATCTGGTCAATAACACCCTTGGAACCATCATTGGGGCGGCACTGTACTTGCTGTTGATAAGAAAAAGCCGGAGAGCAATACCAGATTGAATTGACGATGGGGACTCGCTCAATGAAAACCCATGTAAGTGCTTGACAAAAACAATAAACGCGTTAAAATAAATTGTATTTCAGTAAAAGTTTGCCTACATTATGAAAGGATTAAAAGAGTATGGCAGAAAACAAGGGAAATTCTCGGGATCCTTACCTGCCGGCAAAGATTGAAATCGTCCGTTTTCACCAGGAAGACATCATAATTACCAGCACAGGCGGAGGCGGGGGATCAAATGGACATAGACCCGGATGTCCATGCAGAAACTGCAATCCCGATAAGAATCAGTAGTCATAACAATTGCTCGATTAATTTATCCGTATGTTTCCGGCGGCTCTCCTGGGTACCGGCGGGAGCGGGAAAACACAATTCACGAAAAGTATGACCAGGTGGTCATGATTCCAACAGCACCACTTTCATGTAAGGCATCTTTTACTGAAATATCTTGTAGGAGTAAAAGTGGTACGATTAGACTGTTTTCAGACAGGCCCTCATAATATGCAGGTTTTTTTCCATAGCAGATATCCGGAGTCTTCTTTCATGGATTTTTGATATGCATACCGGACGGATAAACTTCCGGGTGCAACTTGCTGAACTTATTATTGAAGTTTCAACGCTTTATAATGATACGAAAATTCTTTGTCATCATTATCTGTCAAACGGAAAGCCGGATTTTAGTATTTCGGTCAAACAGGCTGATATTGAGTTTGAGCAGCATAGATCTGTACAGTTGAATGAGCTGCATGGCCTTCTAAAACCCGAGTATTCCCCGGGTTATTTGGAAACTTTGGCAGTATTTCGGAAAATCGCTGAAAGGATCCCGGATTACGGTGTGCTTCTGATCCATGGCTCCGCGTTGGCGGTGGATGGCAATGGCATCCTCTTTACAGCCAAAAGCGGCTCTGGCAAAAGCACGCATGCAAGGCTGTGGCGTGAACAATTCGGTGAGCGCATTGTCATGGTGAACGATGACAAGCCACTGATCAAAGTAGGCTGTGACGGGGCATTTCTCTGCGGTTCGCCATGGGAAGGGAAGCATCGCCTTGGCAGCAATATCAAAGTGCCATTGAGAGCGATAACCATGCTGTATCAGGACAGCAAGAACAGCATTCTGCCGGTATCTTCACGGGAAGCCTATCCCTTGCTGCTTCAGCAAACCTATCGTCCCTGGGATCAGTATGCCGCGGTAAATACGTTGAAACTGCTGGACCTGCTGATAAAGAACGTAAGTTTGTATTCTCTGGGCTGTAACACGGAGGCCGCGGCGGCAGTGTTTGCCTATGAGGGGATGGGGAAAGGATTATCTTTATGAAATTAAAAGATGGATTCATTACGCATGAAGCAGACGGAGAACAAATCATGGTTGATGTTATCCCGAAGCGTTTTTCCGGACTCATTCGGAGTAACCAGACAGCAGCTTATATCATAAATTGCCTCAAAGATGAAACCACTCCGGAGCAAATCGTGGAGCTGATGATGGCAAAGTATGATGCGCCCAGGGATATATTGAAGCGGGATGTACAAACCATCATAACAAAACTCAGGGGCATTGACGCCGTTGATGAATGATTCAAGCTTTGAGCAGGAACTGAAAACGCATGGTAAACTGATTTATCCCAATGCGGGTATATCCATGCTGCCGCTTTTGCGTCAGCACAGGGATTTGATGGTGATCTCAAGGCGGCCGGAAGGTCGTCTCAGGAAACATGACGCGGTGCTGTACAAGCGGGGCGGCAAGTATATCCTCCACCGCATTGTGAAAGTACGAAAGGATGACTATGTGATCCGGGGCGACCGTCAGTGGCGGCATGAACGCGGTGTCAAAGATGCGCAGATCATCGGCGTGCTTTCCGCTGTGGTCCGGGATGGCCGGGAGATCCCAGTCACAGATGAAAAATATTTGCGCTCTGTCTCTCTCAGGTACGGCTTTTATCCTTTCCGCGCACCGGTCCTGTTCTTCCGGGATTTATTGGGGCGTACAAAAAGAAAACTGGCACGTTATGTTAAAGAAGATTATGTTAAAGAAGAATAAGCGAGCAAACTTGGCCTGGTTAGCCAAAGTACTGTGCTGTCAAACGGCAGCATCCAAACCGTGTTGAATTGTCAATATGGAAGATAATGCAGGCAGCCTGCTGGTATATCTGACAGCATGCGCCTTGAATGGTTATTTGCCGGAAAAGGGCAGTCTTTCAGGTGCCGATCTGTCCGCTCTTTTGAGTCTCGCAAAACACCATTCCATGTCGGCGCTTGCCGCTTACAGCCTCAAGAGCATCGGAATTGAGGGCGATGAATGGAAAGAAGCTTATCTGAAAGCAATCCGTAAAAGCTTGCTGATGGACGCGGAGTGCGGTGAACTCATGCGGTTTATGGAGCAGAATGAGGTTTGGTATATGCCGCTGAAAGGCACAGTGTTGAAAGATTTTTATCCCGGCCTTGGTTTGCGGGAACGTGCGGATGTGGATATTCTGTTTGATGGTGAGTACCGGAGACAGATTCGGGACTATTTCCAGGCACGTGATTATAAGATATTTGCGTTTAACAAGTGCAATGAAGATGTTTATACTAAAAAACCTGTGTACAACTTCGAGATGCATACTGCGTTGTTTGGAGAAAAACACGATAGTGCCTGGAATGATTACTATGCCGGTGTCAAAAGCAGAATCATCAAAGATGAAGATCATCAATTTGCCTATCATTTTTCCGATGAAGATTTTTATATCTATATGATGACGCATACCTGCAAACATAATCAAGAGAAAGAAACGGGATTACGTTCACTTGCCGATTGTTATGTATATATTCAAAAGAAGAACGAAGTTTTAGACTGGCGCTGTATTGAAGAGGAATTGCATAAGCTTGGCATTGCTGAATGGGAGAAAGATTTTCGCGCACTGGCCCTCCATGTATTTGAAGAACCGTGGAAGAAGAAGGCTCTTTCTTTGGAAGAACAGAAACACTTGGATCAGCTCATTAGTTCCGGTGCTCACGGAAACCTGGAAATCTGTATACGTGAAAAATTAATGGCGCTTCAGGCAGACAAAAAGCCTATCACAAAAGCAACAAAACGAATATATATTTTCAAGCGGATTTTTCCGGCGAAAGGGCGTATAATGGACAAATATCCGTTTACTGTCCGTTATCAGTGGCTAGTTCCGATTGTATGGATGCTGCGTCTAATAAAAGCATTTTTTTTTGAAAGGAAGACTATTGTTCAGGAATTTTTAATAGTAAGAAAAATTGAGATCAAAGAATAAAAAAACGCCAAAGCAACGGCTGAGCATAGCGGCTGCCATTGGTCTGCTGAAAAGGCCCATCATGCTTGACCCGTCAGCATGCATTCGATATACTCGTCCTATTCAAAAAGCATCCGATGAGGAGACTCATGTCAGAAGCGAAGATCAAAACGATCATCACGCCCGGGAAGCGATGGTTTGATTTCCGGCTTGGGGAACTGTTCCGCTACCTCGATTTGGTCACGCTCTTTGTCCGGCGTACCTTTGTGGCGCAGTACAAGCAGACCATCCTGGGCCCCGCCTGGGCCATCATCCAGCCGCTGCTGACCACCCTGATGTTTACGGTTGTCTTTGGCAGCATCGCCAAACTGCCCACGGATGGGATGCCGCCTTTCCTGTTCTATATGTGCGGCAATGTCGCCTGGGGCTACTTCGCCTATTGCCTGTTGCAGACGTCCGGCACGTTCATCGCCAACGCGTATATCTTTGGCAGGGTCTACTTCCCCCGCATGGTCATGCCGGTTTCGACTGTCCTCTCCGGCCTCATCTCCTTTGCCATCCAGTTCCTGTTCTTTCTTGCCTTCCTGCTGTATTTCCTGCTGCGGCCCGGCAGCGTGATCGCCCCCAACCTTCATATGCTGCTTTTGCCGCTGCTGGTACTGCAGATGGCGCTGCTGGGACTTGGCGTCGGCATCATAGTCGCGGCGGTCACGACAAAATACCGGGACCTGCATATGCTGGTCGCGTTTGGCGTACAGCTGTGGATGTACGCGACGCCGGTGGCCTACTCCTCCAGCATGATCCCCGCGGAATACGTGAGCCTCTACCGCCTCAACCCCATGACGCCCATCATTGAGGCCTTCCGCTATGCTTTTCTGGGCTCAGGAAGCTTTCGGCTTGAATATTACCTGACTGGCTGGGGGGTCACGCTGCTGCTGCTTCTCCTGGGGCTGATGCTGTTCAGCCGCGTTGAGAAGACCTTTATGGATACCATTTGAGGATGACCGGATGAGCGATACTGTGATCAGCTTTGACCACGTCAGCAAGGAATACCGCCTGGGCACCATCGACGGCGGCAGTTTGAAAAGGGATCTGCAGTCCTGGTGGGCAAAGCAGCGGGGTAGGGAAGACCCGAACGCCATGCTCGGCACGAAACAGAAGCATGGTTCCAATGAACCCTTCCTGGCGCTGGATGATGTCAGCTTTGAGGTAAAGCAGGGGGACGCGCTTGGCATCATCGGGCGCAACGGCGCCGGCAAGTCAACCCTGCTCAAGCTCCTCTCCCGCGTCACCGCCCCGACGAAGGGCACCATTGCTTACTCCGGCCGGGTCGCCAGCATGCTGGAGGTGGGCACCGGCTTCCACGGGGAACTGACCGGCCGGGAAAACGTCTACCTCAACGGCGCCATCCTGGGCATGACCCGCGCGGAGGTCACCCGCAAGTTTGACGAGATCGTTGCCTTCGCCGAGATGGAGCAGTTCATCGACACCCCGGTCAAGCGCTACTCCAGCGGCATGTATGTCAAGCTGGCTTTCGCGGTCGCCGCGCACCTGGACAGCGAGATCCTTGTCATGGATGAGGTGCTGGCCGTCGGGGACATGAAGTTCCAGCAGAAATGCCTGGCCAGGATGGGGGAGGCCGCGGACCGGGAGGGCCGAACGGTGCTCTACGTCAGCCACAACATGAGCACGATAAGGCAGCTCTGCGGGCGGTGTATATTGCTGGACAAGGGTGTGATCAAGTTCAGCGGCGGGACGGAAGAAGCAATACAGCATTACCTGAATAATGGGAATACAGATCAATCAGGCGATTTCACTTTTGAGTATCCTGAAAGCCCGGATATTGAAATGGGGGATATATGGATTCAAAAACTGAAGCTGCTCAACAGGAACTCAAATATCTATTCTCCTGACGAAAAGATCGTAATTGAATTGACCTATCAGGCAAAAAGAGACCTTCAGGATGTACGTTTCAGGATGATTGTCAGGTATTTCAATGACGTGCCGGTTGGGTTGACCTGTTCAGCACCCTTTGCAGACTTGAAAAAGGACAGGGTCAATACTTCCGTTTTTGCCTTTAACCCGGACAATCTGGCTGAAGGCAAGTACTTTGGCAGCATTGCGCTGTATCAAACCGACTCATTTGGCAACAGCGTAGTGCATGACCACATTTCAAGGGCATTCTCTTTTGAAATATTGGATGCAGCACATCATAAGGATCATCTGGAATGGGACAGCTATATTTGGGGGTCTGTCAGGTTGAACAGCACAGAAGTTATATCATAAGTCCAGGCGTTGGAATCACGGAAAATTAAGCAGCCGTTGCTATACTCAAATAGATGATGAATATCCGGCTTCACTATGTTTTGTGGTCTTTTTAATAAAAAGATTGAGGACAACAGTCGAAAATTTCCGTAAACCACGAAAACCGCGAAACTCCTTGTCCCATAAGGGAAATCTGCCGCCAGCCGCGCCGGGAAACCGGCGTCTTTATTTTGATTTGTCATCACAGAGGACAAAAAATAAAATAATCAAGGGATTAAGAATCTTGAAAAGTTGTCACCAGATGTCACCAAATGTCAGTGAATGTCACCATGCGGATATGGTATGATGGTATCGGAAGAGAACAAGTGTTCTTATTAACAGTTTTAAGGAGGATGCCATGGGGAAGGATCCCGCGTTTTTGTTCTACTCAGCGGATTTTTTCATGGACACGGCAGACCTGACAGCAGCCCAGGTTGGGCACTACATCCGCCTGCTGTGCTTTCAGCACCAGAAAGGTCGCCTGAATGAAGCGTTCATCAGGAACATCACAAGGGATGACGCGGACGAAACGCTCTTGTCAAAGTTCATCCGGGACGAAAACGGCCTGTACTACAACGAGATGATTGACGCGGAAATCAGGCGCCGTGCAGAGTACACGCAGAGCAGGCGCAGGAACCGCCAGAAGGCTGACACCGGTCCTGCCAGGGAGCAGACACATGATCATGATATGAACAACATATGTTCAACATATGATGAACATATGGAAACTGAAACTGAAACTGAAACTGAAACTATAACTGGAGCTGGTATTGATGGAGAGACCATGCCGGATGCCGATGCTGCTGCCATTTCCCGTCCCCCCAGGCAGTCACGCCTGGCTGCCCGCTTTGATGCCCTGTGGGAAGCTTATCCCCGCAAGCAGGGCAGGGCGCTTGCCTTCAAGGCCTACCAGCGCGCGGTGAAGGAAGGCACAGCCGATGAGGAGATCCGCGAGGGCATCAGCAATTACCTGGACTCCATTGAGCGTCTGGGCATTGAGGCGAGGTATGTCAAGCAGGGCGGCACATTTTTCAGCCAGCAGTCCTGGGCGGATGATTACGGGCAGGCGCAGGAGCCGGAATCCCGGTACGCGCCGCCTTTCATTGATTGAGGAAACCGCATGAGTTTATTTGAAGACATCAGCATGGAGAAATACGCCCTCGGCTGCGCGATGGAAAATGTCCAGGCCCTGGAAGCCTTCCTGGCACTCTCCCCGGACGAACTGGAGACCGGGCGCGGGCAGGAGCTCCACGCCGCGATGGCCCAGCTGAAGGGGAAAGGTTCGGCGGTGAACCTGGTCACCATGGACAACCAGACAGCCGGCAAACACACCCAATACCTGATTAGCGCGGGGACCTGCGCACCCAGCCCCAGCCTGTACGATGAGTACATCAAGGGGCTTAAGGACAAGGCCAGCCGCAGGCGGATCGCGGCGGCCGCCGGCAAGCTCCACCGGGACATCACCGTGGCGGCAGTAGACCCGGATGAGGCCGTGGGGGATATGATGGCCGTGCTGAACAGGGAGTCGGCTTCCCGGACGAACACGGTTTCAGCGGCGCAGGCAACGATGTCCCTTCTTGAAATGCTGGAGAAAAAGCCGGACGGCAGGCGCGCGTATT
>CAYGHY010000013.1:0-23594 GCA_964349435.1 uncultured Oscillospiraceae bacterium | reverse complement strand
AATAATGCCAATTCATCTTTAGTTATGTTTCAATTCCTTATAGGTAGCCTAAAAACTGATATATGATTTTGAATTAAATCTAAACAGAAGAGTTTCAATTCCTTATAGGTAGCCTAAAAACGCATTAAAAAGAATGGAAAAATAGAGAGGAGTTTTGTTTCAATTCCTTATAGGTAGCCTAAAAACGGAGCAATGGGGATCAATAAGGGAAATATTAGGGGAGTTTCAATTCCTTATAGGTAGCCTAAAAACCTTCTTTCCTTGTGCAATGCAAATCCATGAAATACATGTTTCAATTCCTTATAGGTAGCCTAAAAACAATACCAGATCACCTGGGATCGCTTAGTATGGTAATGGGGTTTCAATTCCTTATAGGTAGCCTAAAAACGGTGAGGATTTCAATGTATGTGTACTCGTGCCCAACAGTTTCAATTCCTTATAGGTAGCCTAAAAACCAAGCCGAATAGCTTGTATAGTGTAATTCATTTTTGTTTCAATTCCTTATAGGTAGCCTAAAAACAGAAACGTGGACGACCTGCGGGAGCTGGTGGAGAAGTTGTTTCAATTCCTTATAGGTAGCCTAAAAACGGAGCCGGGCGGCGAAAATAGGAGGAAGAAAAATGGAGTTTCAATTCCTTATAGGTAGCCTAAAAACGAACGACAACCAGGGTAAACTTGAGTACATTGAGCTCGGTTTCAATTCCTTATAGGTAGCCTAAAAACTTGTCCTATTTCATTCATGATATTAATGTCTTGCTTTGGTTTCAATTCCTTATAGGTAGCCTAAAAACACATAATCGTAATCGGCTATTGGGCACTAGTTTGGGTTTGTTTCAATTCCTTATAGGTAGCCTAAAAACAATTACACTATACAAGCTATTCGGCTTGTATAGAAGTTTCAATTCCTTATAGGTAGCCTAAAAACTATCTATATGTTTTGTTTTTAACCTGATAAATTGTCAGTTTCAATTCCTTATAGGTAGCCTAAAAACAAATTACTCAAAGGATTACACAAAGGAGGAGCTGAGTTTCAATTCCTTATAGGTAGCCTAAAAACAAGGCATAGCGTATATTAAAAACAACTATGTTGTAGGTTTCAATTCCTTATAGGTAGCCTAAAAACTACAAGAACAATCAACGACGAAGACAGAACTGAACCAGTTTCAATTCCTTATAGGTAGCCTAAAAACAGAGTTGCGCCGGTGATGGTGCTTTTTGGAACTCCGTTTCAATTCCTTATAGGTAGCCTAAAAACCACTAGTAGATTGTATTCGTCTGCCGGATATGCATTGTTTCAATTCCTTATAGGTAGCCTAAAAACCTGAAAAGTTGCTATAAGAAATAGAGATTGACAGAGTCTTTGAGTGCTAGGTACTCTAAGGATAGCGGAATAAATATTTTAAAAAAATATTGCATGCCGCTATATTTTATGGTAAAATATTACGTGATGCATAATTAATACAACGCAAGGAGCGATGTGCATGGAAGAATTATCTCAAATCCGTCAAAGAATCTACCAGCTTAACAAAAAAAGGTGGGAGCTGTTGGAGAGTGTAATGAGTCCCGGGAAATTACTGACTGCCTCATTTTACGAAAGGTTTACCAAGTGCAGCAGCCCAAACTGCAAATGCGCATCGGGGGAGCTCCATGGGCCTTTCCCATGGATTTACCAGAACAGGAAAGGTGAAAAATTAATATCTACTTCCTGTCTGGCGAAAAAGGTGGAAGATGCCCGACATTTTTCAGAAAACTACAAATCATTCAAGGGAAATTGGGCTCAAATTAAAAAGTTAGATGAAGAAATCAGCAGCCTGATTGTACAAATCGAATCATTGAATGAAGTAGATGCAAAGGAATTCGTAAAGAGAGAAGGTGAAAAACGTGGAAGAAAACAAAAGAAAAGTGAAAAAAGCCTTGAAGGAGAAGAAAATTGACCTTGCAATCAACACCAATTGGCCGTTCATCGGGTCGTTTTTAAGATTCCTTGAAAGAACAGGTGTCATGAAGGAGCTTGGAAAAATAACCGGCAACCAGGTACGACAAATGCTGAAACCGCAAATATTCACATTATTGTACATATTGAAAATTATTGTCGGCATACCGACGACACGGGGTAGCGAAGCACTTCTTGGAGATCTGGGGGCGATGAATCTGGTTGGATTCAATGTGGACAACCTGATTAATGGTTTGTGTCAAAGAGGAGATGCCAATCAACACGGTAGCGGCTATAAAAAAAATCCCTTGCGTCATGGACGTGTTTACAGTATTAGACAATATTGAAAGGTGTTGTAAGTGCAGCGTGATGAAAGCATTCAACGACAGTATCCGATCAATGAGAGGGATGCTGCAAGGCGGGACATATGCACTGGATTCAACAATAATACAAACGAAGCCTGATTTTCCGGGTTGTGGGATGACAAAAAGAAAAAAGGAAAGTCGGCATAACGACCCTCCCGAGTACGAATACATATACGGCTTCAAATTATTCGTGCTGTATGAAGTGAAGTCACGAATAATAGTCACAATGTATATTGTACCTGCAAATGAGAGCGACCACAACTATTTTTTACCCATGATCAAGCAAGGGATGCATAATTGTGGCAAAGGCCGGATACAGCTGGTCATTGCAGACCGTGGGTTTCTAAATGGATCTCACCTGTGGGAATTGAAACACAAGATGGGGATTGACTTTATTATTCCTGCAAAAGCAGGGATGATTGTCCGTGAAGATGCGATAGCATTACGCAAAACCTATAAAAACGAGACATCAGCGCAATGGAAATATGGAAAAGGCATAAGCAAAGGGTATGGAGTTGACGGTCTGAGAACATACCTTGAATATAACCCGCCTGCAATAAAAGACAATAAAAAAGCGAATGGAAGTCCCCTGAATGCGGTAGTTGTAACCACGTGGAGGGGAAAGGCTGTTTCATTGGCAAAGCAGATTGTACTTTTAACCAGCCTTCCGGCAGAAAAAGATGCAGCAGCAATAGCAAAAGCATACCGGTTGCGGACATACATTGAGAACAGTGGATTCAGGGAATTAAAGCAGGCTGCATTTCTGAAGCAATTGCCAAGAAGAAAAGGTGAAAACGCCGAAAGTGCGGCATATATGCATATTATGTTATGTGTCTTTGCCCATTCTCTTTTCTATGCATTTTTAGGCTGGCGCAAGAAGCAAGCTCCGGAGCAATCTGCCGGAGACTGTATGCGGGAATGGAGAAGACGGGAAAGTATAAAAGAAGGCAATAAAATACTTATAGTTGCTGAAGAAAAGTATTATGCCCTATTTGAGATCAGTGAATTATTGGATATTCTCGGTGTGAAACAGAAATACAGGATAAAAATGAATTGTTAAATACCGTCCAAATCCTTTTCTTGGGTTTATTTTTTCAGACATACCGGGCGTATGTCTATTTGGGCTGCCCAAAATATGATTAGGATATTTGCTATGCCATTGTACAAAACGGAGATGCGGGTTTTTCTTATTTCATCTCTGCCAGGCCACTTCAAAGCAGGACGGGCCGCCATGGCTGCAGATGAAAGCATCATGTGAAGTAATGGCTGCAGGCTGCTTGTATTGACGAAGTCGGAATGCGGCTCCCTGCGGCAGGACGCCGCAGGCGCAATATGGAGTCACGGATGGCGACTCAGCTGCGCCCGCATTAGTACAACATCGCTCATTCCATCTGAATATTTAATCCATATGAGCGATGTTGTATGCCGGGCGAGTCGATACATTACAGCCAGCCCATTATGAAACCTGATGCAAGATTCTGCAGTCATGGCCGACCGTCCATAGCCCATCTATAATAAATCAAATGAAAATGTGCAATCAGTTGATTTACCAATTTTCTTATAGCAACATCTCAGTACAACTGTATAACTGGCTATTGTTAAAGACAAACTTTGTATGTATAATGTTTATAAGAATAATTGGTTTGTTTTTTTACCGTAAACAAAATAATCTATTTAAGAGGAGGAAATTTATGTCTAAAAGGTTTATTGCATTATTGGTGATTGTTACCTTGGCAGTATCACTGTTGGCGGGCTGTGGAGCCGGTGGCAGCAAAACCATCAAGATCGGTACGATTCAGCCGATCAGCGGTGCTATCTCCGCATTCGGAACACAATCCAGAGATGCCATCCTCATGGCTGTAGAAGAAATTAACGCAAAGGGTGGAGTTCTCGGGAAAGATCTGGAAGTTAAAGTAGAAGATGATGAAGCCACTCCAGAAAAGGCAGTGACCGTTTTTAAGAAGCTTGTGACCCAGGATAAAATTGTCGGTCTTATTGGCGCACTGACAAGCAAATGCTCTCTGGCTATCACAAAAGAAGCCCAACAGAGGAAGCTGGTTATGATTTCGCCAACCTCAACCAATGATACAGTTACAGATGCCGGGGATTACATCTTCAGAGCCTGCTATAACGATTCGTTCCAGGGCGTTGTTGTTGCACAGTTTGCATTGACAGATTTAAAAGCAAAAAATGCAGCCATCCTATTTGACAATACAAATGACTATTCCAAGGGTCTGACTGAGAATTTCAAGAAGAAATTTGAAGAGCTGGGCGGAAAGATTACGGCGCTAGAGTCATATGCTACCGGCGACAAGGATTTCAAAGCGCAGCTTACCAAGATCAAAGGAACAAATCCCGAAGTTATTTTCATTCCTGATTATTACAACACCGTATCCCTGATAGCCAAACAGGTTAGAAGCGCAGGAATGACTATTCCAATGCTGGGAGCAGACGGCTGGGATGAAATCACAAACAATGCAGGTGACGAAGTAATTGACTGCTACTACAGCAATCACTATTCACCGGATTCCAAAGAAAGTGTGGTTCAGGACTTCGTTAAAAAGTACAAGGATAAGTATAAGATGACTCCAAACGCACTTGCAGCCCTTGCTTATGATGCAACATACATTCTCACAGATGCTATAAAGGCTGCAGGTTCCACTGATCCGGAAAAGCTGAAGGAAGCTATGAAGAACACCAACAAGCAGCATGTTACCGGAATGATCAAGTTTGATGAAAAGAGAAACCCTGTGAAATCAGCCGTTATGGTTAAAATCCAGAAGGGTGCGGATGGAAAACTTGAGGCGGTTTATGCTGGAACAGTAAATCCGTAAGAAAAATAAAATGCAAGAAGATCAGTTAGCTTCTAGTCAAGTATAGTAATGAAAGAAATCTCGCAGGGCTGCCAAAGCCCCGCGAGATTTTGGGTTTAAGATATTACGCCGGGCATTATTAAGGGATCGTTAAAATACTACTTTCGCTAAAACTTTTTCGGGGAACTACACTGAAGCCCCATTCCCCAGAAAAGAATCGGAAGTAATATTTTAGCAGACACTAGGTTTGTCATACGACCTTCATTACAGCAGGTGTTTGTATGTCATTGGCCGCCCTAATTCAAAATGCTATGAGAGGTGGAATAATGGAATTTTTGCAGCAAATGGTAAACGGACTGTCTCTGGGGTTTGTATATGCGCTGATTGCTCTGGGGTACACCATGGTTTATGGAATTGCTAAACTGATTAACTTTGCTCATGGCGATGTTTTGATGCTTGGAGCCTATTCCGGGTTTTTTGTAATGACAGCTATGGGTAAAAGTCCACTTTCAATGCTTATGGCCTTTGGTATTTCAATGGCTGTCTGCGCTGTCATTGGAATCGTCATCGAAAAAACCTGCTACAAGCCTCTTCGGAATGCACCGAAAATAAATGTTTTAATTACGGCAATCGGAGTATCCACCGTTTTGGGAAATGGAGCAAGGGTTATCCCGTTCATGGGACCAAATCCAAAGCAATTTCCGGTGCTGGATTTCAAAAACCGTATTTTTTACGGATTGAATATAAATGAGGTACAGCTTGTTGTTATCGGAGTATCCATTCTGTTAATGATCATACTGACGTGTATTGTAAATTATACGAAGATGGGGAAAGCAATGAGGGCGGTGTCCTACGATAAGGATGCTGCTTTATTGATGGGTATAGATGTCAATTCGGTAGTAACATTTACGTTTGCCATTGGTGCGGCGCTGGCAGCGGTAGCAGGCATTCTTTTTTCCAGCTCGTATCCTCAGGTTGAGCCGCTTATGGGCTTCATGCCTGGCCTGAAGGCGTTTGTTGCCGCCGTGCTGGGAGGCATCGGCAGCATTCCGGGGGCGCTTCTGGGAGGTCTTTTATTAGGTATTGCAGAGACTCTGACAAAAGGGTTTATCTCGTCCACACTAGCTGATGCAGTAGCATTCGGTATTTTGATCGCTATTTTGGTTTTAAAACCCTCTGGTATTCTTGGTAAGAATACCCGTGAGAAGGTGTAGGTAAATCATGATTAAGAACAAGCTTTTTAATTCACTTTCTTTATTATCGGTTTCTGTTGTGATTTTTATTATACTGGCACTGTTAATGTACACAGGAATTATCGGCGAGTACTACGGCCAGCTGTTCGTTAATGCCGGCATATATATTATCGTAGCGCTGAGCCTCAATCTGATTACCGGATTTACCGGCCAACTGGCTTTAGGTCAGGCCGGATTTATGTCGGTTGGGGCATATACCACGGCTATATGCATAATGCGCGGAGGTTTGCCCCTGCTGCCGTCAATTTTGGTTGGCGGACTGTTTGCAGCAGCAGCCGGTGTTATTATTGGCATCCCTACTTTAAGGCTGCGTGGGGATTATCTGGCCATCACTACATTGGGTTTTGCAGAAATAATACGTGTTATCATGATTAATCTGGAAGTTCTTACAGGTGGCGCTGCCGGTCTGAAAGGGGTACCATCCTTTTCAAACACCGGAGATTTCGTACTGGACCTGATTATTAAATTTGCATGGATTTATTCATTTGTGATTCTCACTATCGTCCTGGTCAGCAATTTAATCCGCTCATCAACGGGAAGGGCAATAATATCCATTCGCGAGGATGAGATTGCTTCCAATGCGATGGGTATCAATGTTGCTTACTATAAGGTTTTTTCCTTTACGGTATCGGCATTCATTGCAGGCGTGGGCGGAGGGCTGTATGCAATAGTGTTCGGATATTTGAATCCGGTCATGTTCGGGTTTATGAATTCCATTAATTTTGTAGTTATTGTTGTTCTGGGTGGAATGGGCAGCATTACAGGTACGATTCTTTCAGGTGTTGGATTTACATTTGTTCAGGAGTGGTTAAGGCAATTTCAGGACTTCCGTCTGGTGATTTTCGGATTCGTTTTGATTTTCGCCATGCTTTTCTGGCGGAAAGGGCTTATGGGTTCCTCGGAAATCTCTGTTGTACAGACTATAAAGAATCTTATGGAAGGTCAGTACACCCCCTCAAATATATACTCCAGAGTATCCGTTCGCTTTAGAAAGAAATCCAAAGGTGTGGCGGAGCAATCAACAGAGAATCATAGGAAGGACAAGGAGGTGAAATAGATGGCGGTATTGGAGGTTACTAAACTCGGAATCGAATTCGGAGGACTGAAGGCAGTATCCAATTTCAATATAAATCTTGAGCAAGGCGAGCTGGTTGGCTTGATCGGCCCCAATGGTTCAGGCAAGACGACAGTATTTAATATGCTGACCGGTGTCTATTATCCAACCGGGGGCAGAATTGTTTTAAATGGCAAAAAGGATATTGTCGGGTTGAAGCCCTATCAGATCACACAGCTTGGTATTGGCAGAACATTCCAAAACATAAGGCTGTTTAAGAACCTCACTGTGCTGGACAACGTACGGATTGCGCTGCATTTCAATGTAAAATACAATGCTTTGCAGGCAGTATTCAGAACATCCGCTTTTTTCAAGGAAGAAGAAGAAATTACACAAAAAGCAAGAGAGCTTATCAAGATATTCAATATTCAGGATAAAGAAATGGAATTGGCAAAGAACCTGCCGTATGGTGAGCAAAGAAAGCTTGAAATTGCCAGAGCGCTCGCCACTAATGCAAAGCTGCTTTTGCTTGACGAACCCGCCGCAGGCATGAATCCTCAGGAAACTCAGGATCTCATGGGTTTAATCCGGTATATCCGCGACAGTTTCAAGCTGACGATTTTACTTATTGAGCATGATATGAGTCTGGTTATGGGTATTTGTGAAAGAATTGCCGTACTTGATTATGGGATAACCATAGCTATGGGGACTCCGGCCCAAATCAGCAAAGATCCGAGGGTTATCAAGGCTTATCTTGGCGAGGAGGTAGAAACCGGTGCTTAAGGTTAGTGGGCTTAATGTTTTTTACGGAACGATTCATGCGCTGCATGATATTACCTTTGAGGTAAATGAGGGAGAAATCGTTACCATGATAGGCGCAAACGGTGCAGGCAAAACGACCTCGCTGCATACCATCTCGGGCATCATCAAGCCTAGATCCGGCGAAATTACCTTCATGGGGAAAAACTTGATACCAATACTTCCTAATAAAATTGTTCAAATGGGTCTGTGTCAAGTACCGGAGGGCAGAAGAGTGTTTGCAAACCTGACAGTACGCGAAAATCTCGAAATGGGTGCCTACATAAGAAAAGATAAAAACGGAATCAAAGCCGATTATGAAGTTGTCTTTACAAGGTTTCCCAGATTAAAGGAGAGGATCAGACAGACGGCGGGGACGTTGAGCGGCGGTGAACAGCAGATGCTCGCCATGGGAAGGGCTTTGATGTCAAAGCCAAGGCTTTTGCTTATGGATGAGCCCTCGATGGGGCTGGCTCCCTTGCTGGTCAAAGAAATTTTTTCAATTCTCAAGGATATCAACAGCGCAGGTACAACCATACTACTGGTTGAGCAGAATGCACATATGGCATTGTCGATTGCCAATAGGGCTTACGTTGTAGAGACGGGCCGGATAGCTATCTCCGGAGATGCAAAAAAACTGGCGGCAAGTCCGGAGATACAAAAGGCATATCTTGGCGGGCAATAAATATTTGTGGGTGCAGCTTTATTTTGAAGATTTGCGTTTTTAGTGGTCAAAAAGATAAAGTTGCGGGTTATTAATTAACGCGTTGAAAGTTAAAAAGGAGGTTCTATATGTACGTAAGAAATTACATGACTTCCAATCCCTTCACCGTTACTGTTGATGCAACCGTAGCAGAAACACTGGAATTAATGAGAGCAAAGCATATTCGAAGGGTACCTGTTTTAAAAAATGGTGAATTGGTCGGTATGATTACAGAAAGAAAGCTTTTAGAAGTTTCTCCTTCTTCAGCGACCAGTTTGAGTGTCTTTGAAATCAATTACCTGTTGGAGAAGACTGCCGTTGGATCCATCATAACCAAAGAGATTATTACTGTTGAACCCGGCAGCTTGCTTGAGGAGGCTGCGGTCAAAATGAGAGAACATGATATCGGCGGCCTCCCTGTTGTGGAGCAAGGCAAATTGGTGGGTATCATCACAGAAACTGATATTTTCTCAGCGTTTATAGAAATTATGGGATTTAAGGATCAGGGCAGCAGGATAGCCATTGAATTCAAGTACGATAAACCGGGAGTCCTTGCCACGATAGCCGGGATAATAGCAGGCTTCAATGTAAACATATCACATTTAGCCCTATTCAGGAATGAGATTGTTGTACGTATAAATGCCACGAACATTGAAAACATTGTCAATGCACTTGATGAAAGTGGTTATAAAGTAATATCCGTATTTGTAAATGAAATTGAGGCTTCAAAAGGTTAATGCATACAGCTTCTGGAGCACGTAAAATATAAATGGGATAAATACGGCTGGCAGCATATTACCAACCTTCATTTTCTTTATTTCCAAAAGAGTTATCCCTATGCACAGAATCAGTACGCTTCCGACCAAGGACATCTGGCTTATGACAACATCATTAAGCATAGGCTTTATCAGGCCTGCCAGAAGTGTAATGCTTCCCTGATAGAATAAAACAGACAGCGCCGAAAAGGATACGCCAATCCCCATCGTCGCCGCAAACACTACCGCACTGACTCCATCAAGGATTGATTTTGCGAACAGGGTGTCGGTATTCCCTGTGAGTCCATCCTCCAATGAGCCCACTATAGCCATTGCGCCGACACAATATATCAGGCTGGCGGTTACAAAGCCCTGCGCAAAATCACTTTCACCTTTAGCAAGCTTACTTTGAAACCATTGCCCTAATTTTTCCAGCCTGTCTTCAATATCGATCCACTCTCCGAGGATACCTCCAATGACTAAACTGAAAATCATTGTCATAATAAACTGCCTGTCAAGCGTTCCGCCATCGGCAACCCTAAATATGCCCTGGAGTGTTCCTGAAATGCCTATTATGAGGACAGAAAGACCGATGGCTTGCATTATTATTGTTTTGAATTTCTGAGGAAGGCCGTTTTTCACAAAGGTTCCTGCTACTCCTCCTGCTATTACAGCTGCGACATTTACAATAGTTCCAAGGCCAATCATATTTTGAACCTCCTGAAGTCGTTAAGATACAGAGTGTTGAAGCAACAATATAAAGCATATATTCACGAAAGTGAAAAGTCAATATGATATACTGCCGGATACACACTTTACGCTTTGCTTCTTTTGCGCTGCGCTCGGCACCAGTATTTCCGCGTGGGACTTCCGGAACGGTGATATATCTAAGATGTTCAGCCATATATTCGCAGAGCCGTTTCAGCAAGCATCTTTCTTCGCTGTACCGGATAATCCTCTGTTTTCCTTCAATGGCTTGCTGATATTCGGCATCACCTATTATGTTTTTGGAAGAAGCGTGTCCTAACCCTTTGGTCGCCTTGGGTAGAATGATCTTACCTGCTTTCTCTGGAGAACGCAGCATGTCCCGGCAGGAGATATCCTTGATTTGGCCGTTAGGCATCCGCCAATCCCATAATTCGCACAGATATTGTGAAATATTTGACCGATGCCAATCTGGATGCTCTGTGATTACACCGTTTATTTGCATGACGAGATCATCTGTTACCTCCGCCTGTTGAGCATGTGATACCTCCATAATCTTTCTTGGTTCCGGTATAGCAGACTTCGTTTATTGAGTCCAGCTATTTTTTCAACAAGTAGTCAAAAAAAGAAGCCTTTCGGCTCCTGCTTTCTGAAATCTTGATTATGGGGTGCACTACCTCTGAATAGACACCGATTATGAAAAGTCACTGCAAAACAAAAAACAATTTCCATTGACAGCACTTCAAATGTGTGATACAAATAAGTTAGCATACTAAAAGTAAGTTATAAAACGAATAGTTAGAGGAGGTGAATGTTTATACAAAACATTTATGATGAAATGCCGTTTTTCAAACAGATGCTTGATATGCTTGAGCAACAGTTGGGCAGTAAATCGGAGATTGTTTTACATGACCTTACTGCCGACTATGACCACACCATTGTTGACATTCGCAATGGTCATGTCACAAACAGAAAAATAGGGGATTGCGGGAGCAATTTGGGTTTGCGTGTTCTGTCGGGAACAGTGAAAGACGGCGACATGTACAACTACATCACCCATACAAAAAACGCTGCTATTCTCAGGTCGTCAACCATGTTCATCAAAAGCGATGAAGGTAAGGTTATCGGATCTATATGTATAAACCAGGACATCACAAAATCGGTTGAGTTTGAACAATATTTGCATGACAATAACCAATACTGGTTATACGAAAAAAATGAAGAGAAAAAGCAGAATGAAGGAAAAGAAATTTTTGTTAACAATGTCGGAGAGCTGACCGAATATCTTTTGCAGGAAGCGTTTAACCATGTAGGCAAACCTGTAAACACCATGGACAAAGACGATAAGTGTCAATTTCTCAAATATCTTGATGAAAGAGGCGCATTTATCATTACCAAAGCAGGTGAAAAAGCGTGCGACTTTTTAGGCATATCTAAATATACCCTCTACAATTATCTAGACATTGTACGAAGCAGCACCGAAAGTAGTACAAACTGTTCTGATGAAAATGAGAAATGAGTAAGAGCTGTTTAATAAAGTCGTTATTCAAAATTAAAGAGGAGGTACGAAATGAGAACAACATTATTAAAGACCATTGCAACAGTGCTGGCATTAGTTTTAGTGCTGGCAGGGTGCGGTACTGGCACTACATCAAATCAGGATAAACAAGCTGAACAGACTGCACAAACTGAACAGACAAAACAGACTGAACCTGTGGCAAAGGATCCGCGCAAAGCGTACGAGGGTACTACTCTCAACATCTTACTGAAGACAGGCTATGAAACCGAAGCAATTACTAAGTTTGCAGGCGAGTTTGAAGCAGCGACTGGCATTAAGCTTAACGTTGAGGTATATGATGAGCCGACCCTGCGAAACAAATTCATTTTGGACTGCAACTCTAAACTTGGCAACTATGATGTGGTAGCAACTCAGTTTTGGTATATGCCGGAATATAATCAAACCAGTTGGCTTGAACCTTTGGATGGATACATAGCCAACAAGTCGGACACAGGCTGGAACAATATTAAAAATGTGCCAGACAGTGTTTTGGGTATGTTTAAGGGTTCTGATGGCAAGTTGTATTCCATCGCGGTGTCTTCTACTGCAGGGGTGCTTATTTACAGAAAAGACTTGTTTGATAAACATAGCATTCAAGAACCTAAAACGACTGCGGATGTATTAGCAGCCGCTAAAATACTTAAAGAAAAAGAACCGAATATGTATCCTTTTGTTGGCCGAGGAGATTCCACAAGTGCTTCATTCGGTACATCTGCGGGCTGGGCATGGGCCTATGGTGCTCGCGTGATGGACGAAAAGGGTAATGTGACAATTAACACGCCAGAAATGAAGACAGCCATGTCAGACTTTGTTGAGCTTATGGGGAAATATGCACCAGCAGATGCTGCTGCTATGGGATGGGATACAATGTCTGAAATGTACCGACAAGGTAAGGCAGCTATGAACTTTGAAATGTCTGGGTTTGTTAGTGTTTACTCCAATAAGGAAGTATCGTCTGCGGCAGGTTTAATTGATTGCAGCGTAGTAACAGGACCGGGTAACAATGCCGCTCAGTGGATGTATGGAGAAGGACTTGGCATGAGCAGCTTCTCTAAAAACAAGGATGCCGCGTGGTTATTCCTTCAGTGGAGAAACAGCCTCGAAATAGCAGAAAAAGAAGTGGCAAATGACATCCGCTTTGATGTGCCAGACACAAGAATTTATAATACAGACACTTATAAGGAAAAAACAAAGAATATCGGGTTCTTCACTGAAAACCTAACTGAAATCATGGGCTCAATCGATGCCAAGTATTGGCCTGCAACACCTAAATTCGACCAGGTAGCAGAGGCATTTCAGCAAAAAATATCTCTAGCAATTGCCGGAAAAATCAGTGTCGATGAAGCCCTTACCCAAGCCCAGGCATCTGTTGAAGCCGTGTTGAAATAACGTCCAGTTCATAGTGACACAAAAACACAAGGGGCGGTTCTTGGAATCGCCCCTTGTGTGAAAGTGTAAGCAAAGAGGAGGACAACAATTGCGCAAAAAAATATTTATGAGGTTAATGACGTTGCCTGCCTTGTTGGTGTTTTTGTTTCTAGGCGTTTACCCCAGCGTTGAGGCGCTTATTAACAGCTTAACTAAATACAAATTAACCGAAAATGCACCTAAGAAATTTGTCTTTTTGGATAATTATATTCAAATGTTTACCGCGTTGAGGTTTTGGGAGGCTTTGGGGCGTACACTGCTTTTTGTATTTTTAAGCGTGATCTTCACTTACTGCATTGGGTTGTTGATTGCAATTGTGCTAAATAAAGCCAAGAGAATGAGAAATTTATTCAGAATACTGTTTCTTGTGCCCATGATTATTGCACCGACTATTACAGCGCTTAACTTTAAGTTCATGTATAATAATAATTTTGGAATTTTCAATCATATACTGAACACAGTGGGCATCGGTAGCATTGATTTTTTGGGCGACCCGGCTGTTTCGCTTATGTCAACTTTGCTGGTAGACATTTGGCAGGGTATACCGCTTGCCATGTTAATTTTACTTGCAGGTCTTGAATCACAGCCGGAATCTCTTTATGAGGCGGCCATGATCGATGGAGCAACTGCTTTACAATGCTTTTGGCACATCGCGGTACCACTTTTAACAAAATTTTCCATCATTGTCATTGTGCTGCGAACCATGGACAGCTTAAAA
The DNA here is from genome assembly GCA_964349435.1 of uncultured Oscillospiraceae bacterium. GTDB lineage: Bacteria > Bacillota > Clostridia > Acetivibrionales > DTU013 > CAYGHY01. Next base: position 9,511 of record CAYGHY010000013.1, on the reverse strand, counting down.
GTTTATGAAATTGTTCAACTACTGACCGCCGGAGGTCCTGGCTCTTCTTCAGAAACTTTAAATATCTATATATCAAAAGTCGGTTTTAATTGGTTCGACATGGGCTATGCATCGGCGTTAGGCATATTTACACTGTATTTTGTAATGTTTATTGCAAGCAGAATCATTAAGGCGACGGGTATTTTTAGCACAAGGGAGGCGGCGTAATGACCTACGACTTATTGAAGTTCAAAAAAATTGCTAGAAATGTATTTACTTATTTTTTCTTAACTTTAATTACCATAATATGTGTTTTCCCTTTATATTGGCTAGTAACCACATCTTTAAAACCTTCTTTGGATGTGTTTTCTACAGACTTGCTCGGTACTTTCGACATTACATTTGAAAACTATGATCAAGTCCTTTTTCATGATAAATTTCCCAATTATCTCATCAACAGTGCCATTATCAGCTTGGCAACAGTGCTTATCTCTATACCCTTAGGAAGCATGGCGGGATATGCGTTTGCTCGGCTAGAAATGAAGAAAAAAGATACGTGGTTTTTTATGATTTTAACGACAAGAATGGCACCAGCCGTTACATTTGCCGTTCCCATCTACTTAATGATGGTAACGCTCAATTTGATTGACAATAAATTTAGTTTGGTTTGTGTATACACATTTATGAATTTGGCTTTATGCATTTGGCTGACGCGCGGTTTTTTTGAAGAAGTGCCTAAAGAAATAGAAGAAGCTGCCATGGTAGACGGCGTTTCCAATTTCGGATGCTTCATTCGCTTTGCCGTGCCAATAGCTAGCGGCGGCATTGTGGCAACTGCAATATTAGTTTTTATTTTCACATGGAATGAGTTTTTCTTTGCATCCATACTAACCCAAAACAACGCCAAAACATTTACCGTACACCTCACGTCGTTTTTTGGCTCCCGCCGAATTCTTTGGGGTGAACTGGCGTCTGCTTCTGTTTTAGGCTCGATGGTTCCGGTTCTTTTCGCAATAGCTACGAAAAAATACATTGTACGAGGATTGACCATGGGCGCCGTAAAAGGGTAGTGTTTTGAAAGAGAGGTCAGCATGAAGAAAATTTTCTGGGGTGATTACACCACCAATGAAATCAAAGTGTTTATGGAACATGAACCAGTTGTGATGATTCCAGTAGGTGCCCACGAACAACATGGTCCGCATCTTGCCATGAACACAGACACCACCGTTGCCGAGAGCATTTGCAAAAGTGTTGTAGTAAATTCCAAAAGCCCTTGTGTTACGCTGCCAAGCATTTGGGTGGGCATTTCCGAGCACCACATGAAATTTTGCGGGTCGCTTACTTTAAAACATGCCACAATGTCCGCTTTGTTGTATGACATTCTTGATAGCCTTGCTCGCAGCGGTGTACGGAAGGTACTTGTCGTCAACAGCCATGGTGGGAACATGGTTGCTTTAAATGAGGCATTGACGAGGGCAGGTGTTGCGTATGGCGGTACTTTTGCGCTTCTCACTTATTGGAACTTAGTTTCCAAAGAAATTGCTTCTTTGAGAAAATCTGAATATGGCGGCATCAGCCATGCCTGTGAAATGGAAACAGCACTACAGCTCTACATAAACCCGCAAAATGTTCGGGAAGACAAGCTGCCGCCGGCTAACAAAGTGAAAGGCAGCAGTTTTTGGAGTACGGAAATGTTTGCGTCAAACAAAATTTCAATGTATCGCCCGTTTGATCAGCTTGCACCCCAGGGGCATATTGGCGACCCGCAAAAAGCAACGGTTGAGTTTGGAAAAACTGTGTTTGATATGGTTGTTGAAAAAACTGAGAAATTGATTGAAGCTATCTGGAAGGGAGCTTTGTTGGATGAAAATTATTGATGTAAGGGCATATCCTGTGAAAGTGCCGCTATTGCACATGTTTAAGGCGGCTTATGGTGTGAGGAGCACAGCCGATTTTGTACTTGTGGAAGTGGTTGACGAAAGCGGACAAAGCGGCTGGGGCGAAGCATCCACTATACCCATTTATGACGAAGGCAGCCAGGCAGACGTTGTGTTCATTATTAAAAACTACTTTAAGCCCTTATTAATCGGAGAAGACCCCACCAACATAACCGGATTAATGTACAAGCTGGACAAAGCTGTGAAAAGCTCACGCTATGCCAAGTGCTCTGTTGATTTTGCGCTCCACGATTTAACGGGCAAACTGTATGGTTTGCCTGTGTATAAACTGCTCGGGGGGAAAGCTTGCGATATCCGCATTTGCTGGGTGATTAGTGCGAAATCGTCGGAAGATATTGAAAAAGAGGCATCGGAAAAAGCAAATGAAGGCTACACCGACTTTAAATTGAAAGTTGGCACAAATGAAAACCAGGATGTTGCCAACTTGGCAGCTTTGCGAAGGGCTGTTGGTGAACGATCCACCATCAGACTTGATGGCAATGAGGCCTGGGAGCCTAAAGAGGCCTTGTCAATCATTAAGCGCTTTTTGGAGCATTGCCCCGACCATGTGGAGCAACCGGTTCCTGCATGGAATTTAGAAGGGCTCAAATTTGTTCACTCGCATACTTCGGTCCCTATAGTTGCGGATGAATGTATTTTAACCCCAAAAGACACTATGCGCGTTGCCCGTATGGAAGCTTGCGACCGGGTGAACATCAAAATATCAAGGGCAGGGGGGATACTGCCAGCAGCTAAAATCGCAGCCATTGCACAAGCAGCGGGGCAAACGCCGTTTGCCGGCAGCAATCTTGAGCTGGGCCTTGGAACAGCCGCCAGTGCCCATCTGTTCATGGCACAAACAGGTATGAGTCTTGCGACAGAATTAGTGGGACCACTTCTTCTAAAAGAAGACATTTTGGCACAACCTTTACATTACGAAAATGGGAAGTTGATTCTTAATGATAAGCCTGGCTTTGGCGTTGAACCGGATATGGATTTAATTGAAAAATACGGTTGTACGATATAGGAAGGAGAATGACATTGAACAAGAACATTGCACACATTCTGCCACAAGGAGAACAAATGAAAAAGCTTAACCAAAGCCCTTTCAAGTTTCTTGAAGGACCGGTGTGGTGCAAAATGCGAAAGACACTGTTTTTTTCCGACCCTTTAGCGCAAACCATAATTGCTATGAATAGTGATGGAGCATTTACGACTATTCAACATGACTCGGGTTATGTTAATGGCATGTGTTTAAACAGCGAAAGCAGATTAGTGGTCTGCAAGATGGAAACCGGGCGAGTGGAAGAAGTTGACCCGGATACAGGCAAAACCATCCGCATAATCTCAAGCGGATACCAAAACCGCCCCTTTAACGCTACCAACGATGTAGTCTGTGACAGAGCAGGCGGCTTGTATGTCACTGACCCTATTTTTACTTACGGACCCGGTACTCAGGAAGTTGAAGCCACATATTATGTGATGCCAGACGGTCAAACAAAGAGGGTTGCCACGAATAGTATAAAACCTAACGGGCTTGCGTTATCAAGAGACGGTAAAAGGCTTTTTATCGATGATACATTGAGCACAAATGTTTGGTGTTATGATGTGGGAAAAGACGGTACGCTTTCAAATCCAAAGGTGTTTTGTCATGTGCAGCCCCCAGAAGACATTTCCACCTTGCCTCCCATTCAGCAGTATGGCGAGGCAGACGGCTTGAAAGTAGATTCGCAGGGAAATGTGTATGTGACTACATTCAACGGCATACAAATATTTAATGCTTGTGGTGCACTATTAGGTACCATTCCCATGCCGGCGGATGAAACTGCTGCAAATGTGGCTTTTGGTGGCGAACAATTCACCACGCTTTATATTACAGCGAGAGCGTCGCTTTACAGCATTTCAGTGCGCATTCCCGGTCTTTGATTTAAATTACAGATCTGGTCTCTGATTTCAAATATGGATCTGATCTCAAATACAAATATGAAAGGTTGGATAAAGATGGTTTTAAAAGATAGAGTTGCTATCGTCACCGGTGCAGGTACCGGAATCGGAAAAGCAATTGCGCTGCTTTTTGCTAAGGAAGGTGCAAAAGTGGTGTGTGTATCTGTTCAGCCCGCAAATTGCCAGGAAACAGCACGCCAAATCAGACAAAGTGGCGGAGAGGCTATTGCTGTGCCTACTGATGTGTCAAAAGCGGAAGATGTGGGAAAAATGGTTCAGGCTGCTGTCGATGCTTACGGTACCATAAATATTCTTGTGAATAATGCAGGCATACTGGCATCCGCTTGTAAAGTGGGAGATGTGACTGAGGAACAATTCGATAAATCTTTTAATGTGAACGTTAAAGGACAATTTTTTGTGGCAAAAATGTGTTTGCCAATTATGATTAAAGCAGGCGGCGGCGTTATAGTGAGCATGTCATCGGCATCGGCCATTGTAGGGCAGTACAACACAGGAGTTTATAATGCGACAAAAGCGGCGTGTGTGTTCCTGACCAAAAACATTGCCATCGACTATGCGGCGCAGGGCATTAGGGCAAACTGTCTCTGTCCGGCTCTAGTAGACAACACAGTTATTAACAAAGATGTTTTTGCCCAGGCGGAAGCGGACCCTGAAATGTGGAAGTCTGTTTTAGAAAAATATCCCATGGGCAGAATAGCCACACCGGAAGAAGTGGCACAAGGAGCACTGTACCTTGCAAGTGACCAATCTTCTTTTGTGACGGGTACCACCCTGGTTATTGACGGCGGTTTTACGAGCCTGTAATGGTGGAAATAATTGCTGAAATTGAGTAGTGTTGGAGGTAAAAGGCTTTGTCAATCCGGCCAAGGGAGTACCTCTTATTTTAATAGTGAAAGGAACGATGACAATATGAGGCTAGACACTATGAGAATGATTACGGAACACAAAATCATAGCCATTGTTCGCGGGTTATCAAAAGAAAAAATTGTTCCAACTGCCCAGGCATTGTATGACGGTGGCATACGATTGATTGAAGTCACCTTTAATCAGTCGAGTAAAACAACAGTTGAAGACACCGCAAATGCTATAAAATCAATATGCGAAAAATTCGGCGAAAAAATATGTGTCGGGGCAGGTACGGTGCTCACTATAGAACAGGTGGAAGCGGCTTTTAATGCAGGGGCAAAATACCTCATCTCACCTAACACGGATGTGAATATCATTGCTGCCTGCAAGCGAATAGGTCTCGTGTCCATTCCCGGTGCGCTTACGCCATCGGAAGTGATGCTCGCTTATAACAGCGGCGCAGACCTGGTCAAACTCTTTCCGGCAGGCAGCCTTGGCTTTGACTACATTAGAGCTATACTTGCTCCTCTTAACCATATTCCTATGCTTGCAGTGGGAGGCATAGATGAGCAAAACATCAAGGAATTCATAGACATCGGGATGTCAGGAGTTGGCGTCGGTTCCAACATTGTAAAGAATAACTTGATTAATGAAGGAAAATTCGACGATATAAAAATCCTTGCAAGGCGGTATACTCAAGCCATTCAACAATAGTACCTTTATTGCACAGTGATGAAAGGAAGTAAATAGATAATGAAAAAAATTGTTTGCTTTGGAGAAATTATGATGAGGCTTAACCCCGAAGGCTATCTGCGTTTTAAACAAGCCCGCAGGTTTGAAGCCTCTTATGCCGGAGGCGAAGCAAATGTTGCGGTGTCTCTTGCCAATTATGGCATGAATGCCTACTATGTGACGAAGCTCCCGAACAATGATTTTGGCGCAAACGCCATAAGCGCACTGCGGGCAGTGGGAGTGGATACATCCGAAATTGTAATAGGCGGTGAACGGCTGGGTATTTACTTTGTTGAAAAAGGCGCAAGCCAGCGCCCTTCAAAAGTTATTTATGACCGCAAGTATTCTGCAATTTCTACTGCCACAAAGACTGATTTTGACTGGAACAGAATTTTTGAAGACTGTGAGTGGTTTCATTTTACAGGCATTACACCTGCTTTAGGTGATAATGTTGCTGAAATATGCCTGGATGCTTGCATAAAAGCCAAGAAAAAAGGCATAGTGATCAGTTGCGATTTAAATTACCGCAAAAACCTCTGGAGCAGTAAGAAAGCCGGTGAAGTCATGGGCAGACTTATGGAATTTGTGGATGTGTGTATTGCAAACGAAGAGGATGCCGAAATGGTTTTCGGTATAAGTTCGGACGATAACGACGTGACAGGCGGTAATCTCAGCTACGAAGGTTACAAAAAGGTTGCTTCCAAACTTGCTGAACTCTTTGGGTGTAAAAAAGTTGCCATTACGCTGCGAGGATCGCTATCTGCTTCTGACAATAACTGGGCAGGCATGCTTTATGACGAAAATAGCTTCTTCTTTTCCAAAAACTACTTTGTGCATATTGTTGACCGCGTCGGAGGCGGCGACAGTTTTGCAGGTGGTTTGATTTACGCACTCATGAACGGTTACACCTCTGTTAATGCTATTGAATTTGCTGTTGCGGCTTCCTGCCTAAAACATTCAATTGAGTTCGACTTCAATTGTGTCACGGTGGACGAAGTGAAAAGGCTCATGGGCGGCGACGCATCAGGACGGGTGCAACGATGAACCATTATATGTCAGCACAGCTAGGCTTGTTGTACAACGTGACCATTATGAATGGGCTATATAGAAAAAATTACTAAATGAGCTGAGGCGAGACATGTGTTAATGCAGGCGGCAACCCAAAAGAAGGAGAGTATACTAAATGCTTGTAGAAAATATGATGGGTGATTTGAAACAAATACGAGAATTATTACCAGTTACTAATGAATATGTGTACCTAGACAATGGTTCAATGGGACCATTGCCTGTTCCGGTTTGTCAGGCAATCAAAGAGTTTCATATGGACCGTAGTCATCATGGACGTAATTTTTCAGCCTGGTGGCTAAAGGTAGACCAAATGCGTCAGCGCATTGCAGAAATAATAGATCTGCCTGAACGCGAAACAGTGCATGCTATTCTAAACAATAATGGTATCATTACTGCTCTTCGCGATAATGGCATTAGGATATCGCCATTTTATTACAATACTTTTACTGAAATTGATTGTTTGATTTAAATTATCAGAACCAGAATGGAGTTGCTCTAAACATGAATATTTAGGTAATTAAAGCCAAATATCTTTTCGATGGGGAATGTCAAAGAGTGCGGCTGTCAGGGCAGCATTGCCATAGAGTTAGGTGAGGCTGTGCAAGCGGGGCTTAATAAAGTTAGCTCCGCGTATTTTGGCTTTCAGACCTATAATCTGTATTACTGCGCGGGCATGGTTGGTAACCCAGAATTGGACCTTAAAGCATTAAAACAAGTGCAATGTATCTGGCATGATGGTTTGCCTTTACGAATTAATTGAATAGGAGAGTAAAGAAGAATGAGCAAAGTAGAAGAAAGACTAAAAAAACATGGATATACACTACCTCTAGCTCCTAGACCAGTAGCAGCATATGTTCCGGCAGTTCGTTCAGGCAATCTGGTTTACATTTCCGGACAGGGGGTAACACTAGATGGTAAGCCGTTGATGTTTGGACATGTTGGGGCAGAACTGACCGTTGAACAAGGATATCAGGGTGCTGTTATTTGCGGACTTAACGCCTTGGCAGTACTTAAACAGGAAATAGGTGATCTTGACAGGGTAAAACGCATTATCAAGGTATTGGGTTTTGTTAACAGCTCAGATGGATTTGACAAGCAGCCACTAGTAATTAATGGGTTTTCCGAATTGATGGAGAAAGCTTTTGAAGAGCGTGGTCGTCATGCGAGAAGTGCTGTAGCATCCAATGAGCTTCCATTCGGAACCCCTGTCGAAGTGGAAATGATTGTAGAGATTGAAGAAGAACCATGAATTATGGTTTATAAAGAGGTTCTTATGCTTCATGAAACCATAGATGTAATAATCGACCGTGTGTTCAACGCTAACGAAAGTTTATTCTTAGAAGGGATTGAAGCTATACGTAACAAACTCCTAATATATACCAAATAAATTACCCAAAATAAATTATGTGGGGGGTCACTAAAAAGGGGGTGCACAAAGGGCACCCTGTTATCAGGCAATCTGAAAGTTAATCTATGAAACTCTGAGGTTAACCGGAATCTACTGGAGGGGAGCTGAAGTCTAGGGTTTTTCCATTCAGGATATCCTTGATCCCTTGAAAGACATCCATTTTGTGTTTGCGCATAGTTGAGACGACACTGGTGATGCGGGCATAATTGTCAGCACCCTTGTCAGATCTGAAACCACCGGATACACGCACTTTACGCTTTGCTTTTTTCGCGCCGCACTCGGCACCAGTATTTCCGCGGGGGACTTCCGGAACGGTGATATATCTAAGATGTTCAGCCACATATTTGCGAAGCCGTTTCAGCAAGCATCTTTTTTCGTTGTACCGGATGATCCTCTGTTTTCCTTCAATGGCTTGCTGATATTCGGCATCACCCATATCCAGGATTTCCAGGAATCCGGTGAAGTAATCTTTTATCTCCTGAATGCTGAAATACTCACGTTTATCCATGAGTTCCTTTTTCCGTTTATCGGCATTGAAAAAGAAGGATCTCAGCTTAAGCGCCCATTCATGTTTTAGAAACCCGATATAAAAAACCGAAAGTTATAAACAATTTCCAATAAAGTTATCCACATGCAAATGGTTTAAAAGTATAGGATTTTGGAATTTTACAGAGGAGATTCCTATATATAAAGCTGTAAAAAACAGCAATTGCAATGGGTTCAGAGTTTAGCAATTGACTAAATAATTCAATGAAGTGAAAGGAGAGGAGCAGTATGAAATACAACCCCATGGCAGCATGAGATAACGGACATTGTTGGTCGTCTCCAGCAAATTCGATTTCCGGCTCTGTTGGCTCCATCCGATATATGCATCCCTGTCATGACATGACCAGGCGGCCGATCCGAACAGTAAACACGCAAGAAGTCTGCCGCCAGCACTGTATACTATATATTTCATGTTTTCCCCGACGGTACGATCGAACCCGAGGTAATGAAATTGCTCAATATATGCTTTGAATTCGTTAACCTGCCATTTTTCTTCAACCGCTTCGACCCGCAACGGCTGCAACGCTGACAATTCCATGTCAACCGGTGCCTCATCGTGTAAGAATGTCTTCACATATATGTTTTTGGAAGTAGCGTGTCCTAACCCTTTGGTCGCCTTGGGTAGAATGATCTTATCTGCTTTCTCAAGAGAACGCAGCATGTCCCGGCAGGAGATATCCTTGGTTTGGCCGTTCGGCATCCGCCAATCCCATAATTCGCACAGATATTGGGAAATCTTTGACCGATGCTAATCCGGATGCTCCGTGATTATACCGTTTATCTGCATGACGAGATCATCTGTTACCTTCGGGCCTGTTGAGCATGTGATACCTCCATAATCCTTCTTGGTTCCTGTGTAGCATACTTCGTTTATTGAGTTCTGCTATTTTTTCAACAAGTAGTCAAAAAAAGAAGCCTTTCGACTTCTGCTTTCTGAAATCTTAATTATGGGGTGCACTACCTCTGAATAGACACCCGGATGGTGCTGCAATTGTTCATTTTCATGAAGTTTGTATTGAATAAGGAGGTT
>CAYGHY010000012.1:0-23996 GCA_964349435.1 uncultured Oscillospiraceae bacterium | reverse complement strand
GTATATAATTAAGGACTTCAATCCGCTTTCTCACTGTTTTTTGGCAAAAAGTCCATGTTTAAGCAGTATGCTCATTTTGGCCTGCGTATATATAACGATACGGACAAAATTATGAAGTATGCTACAAGCCCCAGCATTGTCCATAGATACAGAACAGGAGAATGTGTAACATAGCCATAAACTGGCACATTCAGCAGCAGCATCATCGGGAAGCCCACAAATAGACCTGCACCACTTCCCATCACGAGATTCCTTGCGGCGGAAGATTCCAAACCAGGGTCGATCTCCTTCACAAGTGCAAGTCCTGTTGAAACAACTCCCGTCATATTGCCATAGAGAGCCAGTATGTTTTCCAACACATCTGTCTTATAAATACGTTTGCATACAAACACAACATAAATAGTGGTTATAACACCACCAAGCATTCCAATTATCAAGGTTGGTACAAGATACTGTTTTAAAATAGATATGGAAATGGCAGCAATGGAAGCAGTTATCATAAAGTCAAATGCGCCGCCGGATATACGCTCCAGCAGGAAATTACTTGTATATTCACGAACAATGACCTCTTTCTTTCTGAGGAAGTCATATATAAAGCGAAACAGAATTGCCAGCAGAGTTGCAACAATGAAGCTAAATCCCCAGAGCATGGTTGAAAGGGTACTCCCAAAGGTGCCAAAATTGGTGAGTACAGAGGTTAAACCCTGCAGTACCAAATAGGTCGCCAGATAAATGATGCCAATGGTAAAGAGCTGTATAGTGAAGCCGTCTACAGATTCGGCATCACCGATGTCTTCTTTTTTTATTTCCCTCCTGGGCATATTTGATTCGGCATCCTTTGGCAGATGAACCGGGTTTATTTTTTTAACCTTGATGAGATAGTGCATCAGCGGTATACCGCCGATGCACGCCCATAGCAGACCCATTGCTGCGACGGTAAGTCCGATATTGGCACCGTTTGTGAAACCGAGAGATTCCCATTGTTTTCCCATAGAGAAGGCCTGTCCGGCACCCTGTCCATAACCAAGAGGCAAAAGCATGCCAAATACGGGAAAAAGATCGGGTACAAAGGTGTATGCCATTAAAAGTGAAAGACCAAAGCCGACAATACCCTGCAAAACATAACCATTTACAATAAAGATGCCGGTGTTGATAATGTCCCTGCCTTTCGCGCTGTTTCTGTCCTTTAAGGCAAGTGAAATAAAACCTACAGACATAAGGTGGTAAATGATTGTACCCATATGATCTGAATCAAAGCTGACCAGTTTTAGAAACTGAGGACCCAGGAGCAGACCTATAAATCCCGCAATAATAGCATTGGGAATAAAAAATCGGCTGAAAAAATTAAAGCTCCTTTTAATGTAGGTTGCCAATCCTAAAAATAATGATAAAACAAGTATATCAATGATGTATGAAAAACCCTCGCTCATATGTTTCCCTCCAGTGTGTTTTTTGTTTTGACCTTTATTTTTGCAGACGGTGTTGATTGTCTGTAAAGTCTCTTTAAGATCTCAATCGCATTAACCCATTTGTATGCCGACATATTACCATCCTTAACGCTAAACCTGTACAATATCTTTTTGCATATAAATTCTAGCTGATTATTAAACTGCACGTTCTCCCCTGAAATTTCTTCAATATTAAAGCTAAGAATCAGTTTTGCGTCTATACTGTATTCCAGCCTTCCAGGGTAGATGGAAAGAGTACCGTCAGTTACCCGGGTTTTCAATGAACCGGTTCTTTGTCCTATTCTCATCTTGATATTGTGTTCTTGCAGCAAAGGTAGAAGACTGCCTGATGCCGCCTGTGAAGTAATCATTGCGTCAAGATAATTAAGCTGCCAGTTATTCCAGTCTCTTGGATTATCGAAGTACAACTTTTGTCCGCTTGTCCGGAAAAAACCATAGGCATTGTAGCTGACTTGATAACCGCAGTTGCTGCAGCACAAAGTTTCTCTTGCAGATGTGAGCTTATCCGTACTTCTGCAGCCGGGACAGGCGAAAAGGAAGAGTTCAAGCCTCTCAGCCATGTTTTGCCCCTTGTATGGATACATATGCTCCCTCTGATAATCATATTCATCATAGGAAAGGCTTTCAGATATTCTGGAAAATATCTCATCCGATGAAAGCAGTTTCGTTTCGTTCGCATCCAGCACTTGAGAGATTACCATGGAAAGATGGCCTTTCCTGACAGATGATGCCCATCTGGGCATCGAAAGGCAGGCACCTTTAAAAACCACTGTAACAACAGGGATTCCGAGATGTTTTATCAATTTCGCTGTCGGATGAAGCAAGGGTAATGTCCTGCCATCCCAGTTCCGACTTCCCTCCGGGAAAATCCCTATAACACCGTTGCGCTTTACAACCCCCAATATGGCGCGTATTGACAAGGGATCCGAAACAAGTTTCGTTTTTGGTATTGCGCCGACAAGTTTCAGGAGTTGCTTTAATATCGGGTTTCTGAAATATGCGTCTGACGTTAAAAAGTATACCGGTACAGGTATGCACATTGACAGCAGGAAGGGATCCCAAAAGTTGGTGTGATTTGCAAGGACTATATAGGGTGTTTTGATCCCCTGAAGTTGTTCAACCTCCATACTGTAATCGAACAAATGCTTAAAATAAATGCCTGCGATAAGCTTCAAAACTTTATTTAGTATTTTTCCGGCCTTATACTTTTTGACTGCCATTATACAACCTCTTTATACTAGTCAGCTTTTATTTCTGTCCAGATTCTGTTATATTCCCTGTTTATTTCGTCGCCGGGGTATTCAAAAATCTCTGAAGTCAGCAGATCCTCCTGTTTGGGATAAGCGGCAGGGTCCGAAACAAGTACCGGATCCAGCATCTTTAAAACCTCTGAATGAGGTGTTGCATAACCGATATAATCGGCATTGTTGAACGCTGCCTTAGTGCTGCACATGAAGTTGATGAAGGTTTCCGCTTCCTTCCGGTGTTTGCTGGTGTTGGGTATGACCATTGAATCAAACCAGTAGTTGGTGCCCTCCCGAGGGATGACATATGCCAGGTTTTCATTTTCAGACAGGCAGTAATACGCATCACCTGACCAAACCACTGCCAGCGCTGCGCTTTCACCGATCATCATATCCCTGACTTCATCCACGACATATGCCATTACCAGCGGTTTTTGCTCCATCAGCTTTATCTTGGCCTGTTCCAGTTCGGAAATCTCCTTTGTATTCATGGAGAAACCCAACATTTTAAGTGTGATTCCAATACTGTCCCTCTCGCTGTCCGGCATGATGATCCGCTTGGCATACTTTTTATCCCACAGTATCTTCCAGCTGTTAACGGGGTCTGATACCATGGTTTTGTTGTATAATATCCCCACAGTGCCCCACATGTAAGGTACCGAGTATTCGTTGGCAGGGTCATAGGACAGGGATTTGAAACGTTCATCAATATACTTGAAATTAGGGATATTGTCCATATTGATTTTGTTCAGCATACCCTCATCCAGCATCCGCTTAATCATGTAATCGGAAGGAATGGCAACATCATACGGTGAGCTGCCGGTCTTTATTTTGACATACATATCTTCGTTAGTTATGAAGTTTTCATAGTTTACTTTAATGCTTGGATAGGCTTCTTCAAAGTCTGCAATGGTTGTCTCGCCAATGTATTCTCCCCAGTTAAAAACATTAATGGTTACTTTCTTATTTGCATCTGACTGATTGCTGCTGGCTTTGCCGGAATTTGCAGTTGTTCCGCCGCAAGCGGTCAAAGTGGCAGTTATCATAATAATGGCGGTTATCGTCGCAAGTATTCTGTTTCCTTTCATTTTGTACATCTCCCTTAAAATTCATCATTATTATATGAGGTTGCTTAGTTTGGCTGTCTCTTTAGCATTGTTCCCTGATCCGTTATTTTCGGATATCCTTTTATTAATAATCAGCAACAGTAGCAGGACGACTATAAACATAAGTGTTGAAAGCGCATTGATTTTTGGATTTATCCCCCGCCTAGCCATAGAATATACAGTGGTTGACAGGGTGGATACACCCGATCCGGTGGTGAAAAAACTGATGATAAAATCATCCAGCGAAAGGGTGAAAGCCAGCAGGAATCCTGTAATTATGCCTGGCATGATTTCCGGCAGTATGACCTTGCGAAACGCAAAAAACGGTTCGGCACCAAGATCCAGTGCGGCCTCGTAAAGATGTTTGTTCAACTGCTTCAGCTTTGGCAGCACCGACAGGATAACATAGGGAATATTAAAGCTGATGTGGGCCAGCAGCAGTGTCAGAAAGCCTGGTTTAAGCTGCAGAAAAAGAAACAATATCATAAGTGATATGCCCGTGACAATATCCGGATTCATAACAGGCAGATAGGTCAGGTTCATGACCACGGTTTTTTTCAACCTGCCCATATTGTGAATACCGACCGCTGCGGCAGTCCCCATGGCAGTTGCGACAATGGAGGCCAGTAGTGCTACCGCTATGGTGTAATACAGCGAAGACAGTATCTGTTTGTCCTTAAACAGTTCGGCATACCATTTAAAGGTAAATCCGCCCCAGTGAGCCCTGGACTTCGAACTATTAAAAGAAAAGATAATAAGTATGATAACCGGAGCGTATAGAAAAATGTAAATTGTACAAAGATATAGCTTCTTAACTGTTTTTTTCAAAACAAACCACCTCCCGTCTCATCATTTTTATAACGGGACATAATCCCCATACTTGCCAAAATGAGAACCATCATAATGATTGAAACGGCAGAACCGAAGTTCCAGTCGTAAACCCGCATGAACTGATCCTCGATAAGATTGCCAATCAATGTATACTGACTGCCTCCAAGAAGCTTTGAAATAACAAAGGTGGTCAAGGCAGGCATGAATACCATTATGATACCTGAAACGACCCCGGGCAGACTCAGCGGAAAGGTAATTCTTCTGAATACGGTAATGGAATCGGAACCTAGATCTTCTGCGGCTTCCACAATACTTTTATCAATCTTGCTCATTACAGAGAATATCGGCAATACCATAAATGGCAGGAAATTGTAAACCATACCCAGCACGACTGCCGTATCGGTGTATAGAATATTAAGTTGAGGCAGTCCAAGCGTACCAAGAAAAGTGTTGATAAGGCCTTTTCTTTCCAGCAGTGTCATCCAAGCATAGGTTCGCAGCAGAAAGTTCATCCACATGGGTATGACAAAAAGTAGAATCAAAAGGTTTTTTCTGCTCAGATCCCTGCCGGCGAGTATCATTGCCACCGGATAACCCAGCAGCAGGCAGATGAGTGTGCTTATCAGCGCGAGGTTCAGCGATCTCAGCAATACCTTTATATAGATCGGCTGTATAAATTTTTTAAAATTTTCAAATGAAAATACTGTACCGGAGAGCGTGCTGACCGTGACACTGTAATACATTACGAGAACAAGCGGCACAAGAATGAAGATCATCATCCAAATAATGTATGGGTACGAGATCCACCCCTTTTTCATGATGCACACACCTTTTTCATTATTTGTATATCATAAGGGAGAATTTTCAACCCCACTTTTGAATCAACCGGCTCCATGCTCGTGCTATGGACAATCCATGTGTATCCATTTTCATCGGCAACCTGCATTTCATAATGAACACCCTTAAAGATAATTGACCGGACATGCCCTTGTAAAAGATTTTCATTTTCATGCATAAGTTTAATGTCTTCCGGGCGGATAACCACATCCACATTTTCATTTTTACCAAAACCCTTGTCCACGCAGTCAAACACATGGTTGGCAAACCGGACGCGGTAATCATGCAGCATTATGCCATTGATAATATTGCTCTCTCCGATGAAATCTGCCACAAAGGCGTTCACAGGCTCATTGTATATATCTTGGGGAGTGCCGATCTGCTGTATGGTACCCTGCTGCATGACTACTATGGTATCTGACATGGTAAGGGCCTCTTCCTGGTCGTGGGTGACGTATACAAAGGTGATACCAAGGCACTTCTGTATGTTTTTCAACTCAAGCTGCATTTCTTTACGCAGCTTTAAATCCAAGGCTCCGAGAGGTTCGTCCAGAAGCAGCACCAACGGTTCGTTTACAAGTGCGCGGGCTATGGCGACTCTTTGCTGTTGGCCGCCGCTGAGGGAGTCGACAGATCTTTTTTCAAAACCATTCAGGTTTACCATCGCCAGTATGTTCCCAACCTTTTCGCGGATTACTTTATTGTCAAGCTTCTTTATTTTAAGCCCAAAGGCTATATTTTCATAAACATTCATATGTGGGAACAGGGCATATTTCTGGAATACTGTGTTAACCTTTCTCTTATACGGAGGCAGAATGTTAATGCTTGTCCCATCAAACAATACGGTACCCGAAGTGGGCATTTCAAAGCCGCCAATCAGTCTTAGTGTTGTAGTTTTACCACAGCCGCTTGGACCTAATAGTGTAATAAACTCATTTTGGCGTATATAGAAGTTTATGCATTTCAGAGCTTCGTATCCGTTATAATCCTTGGTTATATCAACCAGTTCAATGATGTTATTAACCATACTCATACTCCTTGACTCTGAGATTGTATTGCAATTGCAGGTGGCGCGGCAGCTCGGCAATATTGTTAATGCAGACTGACTAGAAGCTGGGAGGGGTGGAGATCCAGAGCAGCTTCGCCATTGTCCTTCCTCCGTTTGATATCTGGTGGACGACGTTGGGTTTGAAATAAAAGCTCTCGTCCTTTTTTGCCCTGTACTTCCTGCTGCCCAGATGTATATATATGCTGCCTGACAACACATAGCCGAACTCCTCACCTTCATGGGGGTCATCCGGATCAGAGGTGCCTCCTGACGACAGGCTGAGGAGTATGGGTTCCATCCGGTTCTTCTGGGAGTCGGGCACAATCCACCGGATTTCGTTGCTTGACTCGTGGTTTTCTTTAATGAAAATATCATCTTTACCAAAGATAATTTTTTCGTCTACTATCTCATTGAAAAAATCCTTGAGACTGGAACCCAGGCATTGGAGCAGGTCAACAAGAGTCGCAATAGAGGGAGAGGTCAAATCGCGTTCAATTTGCGAAATAAACCCCTTCGAGAGTTCACTTCTGTTAGCCAGCTCTTCCTGTGTCAAGCCATTTTTAATTCTGAGCATTTTTATTTTGTTACCTATTTTCATTACGGCACCTTATCGAAGTTGTAATCTACTAAACATTTTGTTTACATACACTAAACATAAAAACAATTTATTATAAACATAATATGCTCTGGTTGTCAATAATTTTAACAAAGACGCATAACAGTCAAAGCAGCATCTAAGGCAGCATCTAGGGCAGCATCTAGGGCAGCATCCAAGACAGCAGGGTTATGGCTTAGGAACAGTAACTCAGACTCCCGATCCATTGTTATGATTGCAGTATGTCAAAGATTTTCACAGCCTTATCCATATACAGTCTATGTTTGCTGTTGAGCATGGGGACAACCAGCTTGAGGCTTTTAAGTACATGAGCGCTGTTAAACCTGTTTCCGTCCATATCCCTGACATGCTGTTTGATTCCTCTGTAAGCGCTGCAATAATTGCAGCCCAGACTGAAAGCCTTATCAAAGGTATCACCCCTGGTTTCAGGCAAAAAATCTGTAATAGATGTCAGAGTTTCCTGCAGCAATAATAATTTGTCCTGCCGCACATAGCTTAAGCCTTCGTTTTCATCCCGCCGCCTTTCCGGTTTATACAGTTGCGTTAGTTTCTGCAGTGTTAGAAGGCCGTTTGTGACATTTTCAATACTCAGTCTGCTTTCCATTTCGCACTCCGGTTTTCATATTACCTGGTTCATATTATGTAAAATCTTAAGTAATGTTGCTTCATGCATGTATAAATACGACATTGTGATTGTCAGATGATATTTGAGTGTTATATACTGGTAGAGTACTCCAGCCGGACTATTTCATGACATAAGATTCACAAGGGATGCAATTCCATTGAAGGTAGGTGATGACATATGACGGGGATGATCATTGCGGATGATGAGCTTTTGATAAGACAGGGGCTTCAATCCATTTCCTGGAGCGATTATGGCATAGAGCTCAGAGGACTTGCCTCCAACGGGAGGGAGGCCCTGTCTCTGATAGAGTCCACATTCCCCGGAATACTTCTGACAGATATAAGGATGCCAGGAATGGATGGGTTAAAACTGATCCACGCTGCAAAAGAAATCGTACCCGGAATAAAGGCGATTCTGCTGACCGGTTATCAGGATTTTAACTATGCCCACACAGCTATTCAGCTGGGAGCTTTCGGCTATATTCTAAAACCTTCCGATCCGAAGGAAATAATCAATGCCGTGCTGATGGCAAAAGAACGTGTTGATGCTGAAATCAGGGAAAAGCAAGAGAAGGAAAGAATAAGACAACAAATCGACAATATGCAGGATATCATGCGCCAATCCTCCCTGACAGCTTCATCGGCAGAAGTGGAAAGCACGCGTGCGGAGGATGCTTTAAAGAAGGGTAAAATAACAGTTGGGAATGCCGTAGTCATGAAGATCCTTGAATATATTGAGAAGTATTATATGAATGATATTTCTTTGATTACAGTTTCTGAAAATGTTTATATGAATCATATTTATTTAAGCAGATTGATTAAAAAGGAGACCGGTAAAAACTTTCTGGACATACTTACGCGGATAAGGCTTCGAAAAGCCTGTGAAATGCTGGAGGACTTTAACCTTAGAACATATGAGATCGCCGATATGGTGGGAATAAATGACTCAGGTTATTTCAGCCAGGTGTTTAAGAAGTATTTTAACATGACACCCTCTGAATACAGGAGAGATATTTACCTGAAAAGAGGAGGGGGCGATGAGAATAAATAAGCCGGCAATCTCCCTCAAAAAGCTATTTAAAGATTTGCCTATCCGGAATAAGCTGCTGCTTTCTTTCCTTTTCCTTATCATCGTACCTTTAATGTTGATTGGTTTTTTTTCTTTCTATACATCAGAAGGCCTTTTAAAGCAGAAAACAGAGCAATATGCCAGCGATATTCTTATGGGAACCGGTGAGAATATCAATGTGAAGCTGCGGGAAATCGAGAGGCTTTCCTTTCAAATAGTCTCAAACATGCCCATACAGCAAGCGTTGAAGAAAGCAAACAGCGGCATGGAAGATGAATATGAAAAAATCAGTGTAGAGAAGACTATTGATACGCAACTAAAGGGCTTTCTGTCACCGGATATTGATATTGCCGCCATCCGAATTATTTCACTTTCTGATATTGCATATTATGTCAATCCGGCTTCTGTGAATTTTAATGATGTTACTGAGGAAGAAAAGAAAATTCTGGCGGAAGGAAGCGGAAGCGCCCTCTGGTTCAACACTGATGCACGGAACCAGACCATTGCTGTGGGCAGAGTCATTAACAGTATTGTTAACCAGGAAATGAGGGGGTATGTTTTTATTTATCTGAAAGAGAGTTCCATTTATAATATATACAAAAAGACAGAACTTTTTAAAAACGGAGATTTCTTTATAATCGATAAAGATGGCAGAATGATATCCTATAAGGAAAAGCAGATGCTTAACACAAATATTGATACTGTAGCTGAGGGCATTACTCCAGACAGCCTTAAAGACAATTTTATTACTACTCGTGTCAATTCAAGAATGTATTATATTGCTTCAAGAGCTATTAACAACGGCCGCTGGAAAATTATCGCAATTATTCCAACGGAACAATATGAAGAAGATATTATCAGGCTGCGAAGCTGGACATTAGTCATATGCGGCTCAAGCTGCGTTCTGTCTCTGCTGATTTCGCTGGGCTTGTCAGGCAGTATCTCCATGCCGCTGCGAAAGCTCTCAGCTATGATGGTGAAAGTGGGCAAGGGGGATTTCAATGTGTCCAGTTCTTATGAATCAAGGGATGAGGTGGGTATCTTAAGCAGCCACTTTAACAAAATGGTGGAACAGGTGCAAAAGCTCATACAGGAGGTCTATCAAGAGCAGTATCTGAAGCAGAAGGCAGAGCTTAAATCACTGAGAATGCAGATCAATCCCCACTTCTTGTACAACACTCTGGAGTCGATTAACTGGATGGCAAGAATGAAGAACGCGCCGGAGATCGGCGAAATGGTAAAGGCTCTTGGTGATCTCATGCGTGTGAGCATCGGTGGTGATGATTTCATTTCGGTGAAAGAGGAAATTGATAATATTGCCAATTACCTTATGATTCAGAAATTTCGTTATGGTGATCGGTTTGAGGCGTTTATTGATATAGGGGAGAATATCGGGAGAGTCATGATACCAAAGCTGATTCTTCAGCCTATAGTTGAGAATGCCATTGTGCATGGCCTGGAAGAGAAAATTGAAAATGGCCTGATTAACATAACCGGTACACAGGATGAAGGGAAAGTCATTATTGCGATTTGTGACGATGGAGTTGGCATGGATGAGGTGCAGGTGGCAGCTATTATGACAGGATTTGGCAGCGAGGCTCGTTATGATACCGACCTCTCCTATGGTGCAGACCACCACCATGATAACAGCACCCCGAGCGGCGCCAGCCTTTATTGTGACTCCGGCCTTTCCGGCAATGACCAACCTTCCTGCATGAATCATACCCATATCGGCCTGATTAATGTAGATAAGCGTATCAAACTTTATTATGGGCAGGAATACGGTATTTCCATCATTTCATATCCGGGACGGGGAACAAGTGTAAAAGTTACTTTCCCATTAGTTTAATACTATAGTTAAAATCTGCTTGTTTCAAAAAAGTTTATTTTTTAAAGTGTTTAGTTTATATTGTGGCGTTTCTATCTGCTCCCATCAGAATTATAATTAAAAGACCAATGTAAATAAAACTATATTTTTGAAGGAGGAGTGTTTCCCAATGAAGAGATTATTCTGTTTACTACTCTGTGTTTGTTTTGTTTTCTCATTCCTGTTGTCAGGCTGCGGCGAGAAAACTGAGACCACGCCGGAATCGACAGAAGGACAAACTGCAACACAGCCTGAGACAAAGGTACCTGCTGAGAGTACATCTGCAGAACCAGTGCAGAAGGTTAACTTGAAAGTTGCCTGCTGGGGTATAGAAACCGATCCCAATTCTCAAATCATCAAACAGGCTGTTGAGCTGTACAACCAAAAAAATGACTTAAATGCGACTGCAACAGTGGAATTCACCGAACAGGAGCAATACAAGACCAAAATAGCAGCCCAGATGGCCGCCAATGAAGTGCCTGACTTATTTAACACATGGGCTGCAGGGTTTTTCAAGCCCTTTGTAAAGGCCGGCAGGGTCTACAACCTGAGCGAGGCGCTTGACAAGGACAGCGAATGGAGCGGGCGTTATGTAAAAGGTATATTCTCCTCTTTGACCTTTGATGGCAAGATTTATGGCGCGCCAACCACACAGACTATTGTATGCCTGTTTTATAACAAGGAAATCTTTCAGAAATATTCTTTATCTGAGCCCAAAACCTATGAAGACTTGAAAAATATTATTTCTACCCTGAACAAGAACAAAATTGTTCCTTTTGCATTGGGTAACAAGGCTCCATGGGTTGGCGCTATGATGAGCGCACTGGTAGCAAACCGTATCGGAGGCAGTGAGCCCTTCAACAAGGTTTATAACAACACAGGCACCTGGGAAGACACATCCTTCATCGATGCCGGTAAGGTTATGGCGGATCTGGCCAAAATGAACGCTTTCCCCAAGGGCTTTAATGCTCTGGACAATGACCCGGCTCAAGCTATTTTCAGAGAAGGCAGGGCGGCTATGCTCGTAATGGGCAGCTGGGCGATACAGCAGCTGGAATCGGATCCCAACATGAAGGGCAAGCTCGATGTAGCCAAATTCCCGGCATTTGAGGGTGGCAAAGGAAATGTAGACAGCTGGCTGGGACAGCCGGACCAGAGCTTTGCGATCAGTGCCGGCAGCAAGGCAATACCGGCAGCGGCGGAGTTTATCAAAACCATTTCCGATCCTGAGATACAGAATAAATTGGCTGAAGCGGGAAATCTCGTGGCAACAAACATTTCGCCGGACACCTCAAAGGTGAGTCCGGTTGCCCTGAAGGTCGGAACACTGCAGAAAGATATGAAGGAGCTTTTCATATTCTATGATGTGGGACTTGGCGCAACCATTGGAAACGAATTTAACAATACGATTCAAGCAATCATGGCTGGAAAATCTTCTGAAGAGTCTTTTAAGAAACTTCAGTTGTTTACTGAACAGAACAGGGATGCTCAATAATGAAACGGTTAACCGGTGGCCGAGCTTGATTTCGGCCGCCGGTATTTTATTGGCAAAGAAAAAATTGCTTGTATTTAAGTCATGAGCGAAGCGGTGCACGATAGCGCTTTTCTTGTATCAGCTGTTATAACACAAGGAGATTTATATATGGAAGCCATGCTCAGAAATAAAAAAACAATATTTCTATTTCTATTCCCTGCGCTGCTAATCTATTTGGCTATTGTAGCCGTGCCGGTTTTCAGTACGGTTTATAACAGTTTTTTTAAATGGAATCTGGTTGACATCAAGAGGTATGTGGGGTTCAACAATTTTATACAGATGTTTTCTATTGATGACATTTTTAAAACCAGCATGAAAAACACGTTTTTATTAATGTTTCTCTCGTTAATTGTACAGACGCCACTATCTATTTCATTCGCCATTGCACTGTCAAGCAGCATAAAAGGCAAAAAATACTTCAAAACTGTTTTTTTTATGCCTAACATATTGTCTAGTGTGGCAGTGGGCTTGCTCTGGTCCTTTGTATTCAATCCGGAATTTGGAATCATCAATAAGTTTTTATCGGCTATCGGATTGGAAAATCTGGCAGGTTTATGGCTGGCAGATGAAAAGACGGTGCTGCCCTCTATCATAGTTGTTATATGCTGGCAATTTATCGGATACCATATGATCATCTACCTGGCAGCCATTGAAAACATTCCGGGAACGTACTATGAAAGTGCGATGATTGATGGAGCAAGTTTCACACAAAGAATCAGGTACATTACTCTGCCGCTTATAAAGCCGATTATTGGGATTGATGCAATATTAATCGCTACCGGTTCCCTTCGTTTTTTTGATTTGATTTTTGTGATGTCCAATGGAGGACCGAATCATTCAAGTGAAGTGCTTGCCCTGTATATGTACTACAAATCCTTCAGGGATATGCAATATGGTTATGGAAGTGCGGTTGCAGTTGTTCTGCTTGGACTTTGTCTGATTGTTACGATTTTGATGAACAGGTTGTTTAAGACGGAGAACGTACAGCATTATTAAAGGAGCGCATAGCGGGCATGGTAAATCATAAAGCACAATTAAAAAAAGATTCCAAATCCGGAATTTTAGTATATTTATTGCTGACAGTCATATCAATAACTTACCTGTACCCTTTGATATGGCTGGTCATAAACTCTTTAAAAACTGATCAGGAAATGTTTAATAATCCATGGTCTGTTGGCTCTGCATTCAAGTTCAGCAACTACGTGACAGCGTGGATAGCCGGAAATATAAGCACCAGCTTTCTAAATTCCGCTTTGGTGGCATTGATATCCGTGGTGCTTACGATATTGGCCTCAAGTATGGCTGCTTTTGCGATTAAGCGGTTTAATTGGAAATATTCCGGTCTGATGATGGGATTATTTCTTATAGGAGTTATGATTCCTATTCACTCCACACTGATACCACTTTTTATGGTTTTTAACAAGATCAAGCTGATAAACAATTATTTATCACTGATACTTCCATATGTAGCCTTTGCGCTCCCGACCTCCATCTTTATTCTGGGTGGATTCATGTCATCGTTTCCAAGGGAAATTGAAGAAGCTGCAGTAATGGATGGATGTAAAATGGGTGGTGTATTCTGGAGGATTATTTTCCCGCTTTCCAAAACTTCTATTGCAACCATTTCAATTTTTAATTTTGTAAACTCATGGAATGAATTAATGTTTGCCTTAATCTTTATGTCGGAAACAAACAGAATGACTTTGCCTGTTTGTCTCACTAGATTCAGGGGACAATATTCAACCAGCTGGACTGTTCAGCTCGCTGCGATTGTCATCATGGTTGTCCCGAGCCTGGTCGCATATATATTTTTAAATGATAAAATTATTAAAAGTCTTACGGTAGGTGCTGTGAAAGGTTGAACAAGTCGTCATAGTTATATGGTTAGCGTCATAACCATATATAGTTATTGTTCCGTTTTTTATATAGAACGGTTCAAATAGAAAAAAGAAAGGGGAAAAATTATGAAAAAGGTCGTTGCTCTAGTTCTTGTGGGGGTACTTGGACTTGGACTTGCAGGTTGTTCGTTAACAGGAGGTTCCGGTGGGAAATTGATTGGTGTTGCCATGCCGACACAGTCGCTGCAGCGCTGGAATCAGGACGGTGCCAATATGAAGGCGCAGCTTGAAGAAAAAGGTTACAAGGTCGATCTACAATATGCAAACAATGATGTCAACACGCAGATTCAACAATTAGAGAACATGATCACCAAGAAAAGCAAGGTTCTGGTTATTGCATCTATCGATGGTTCAGCACTTTCGGATGTGTTAAAAAAGGCGGCGGACAACAAGATCAAGGTCATAGCTTATGACAGACTAATTATGCAGACTCCAAATGTTGACTACTATGCTACCTTCGATAATTTTAAGGTTGGGGTTATTCAGGGTCAGTACATAGAGAACAAACTTGGATTGAAGGATGGCAAGGGACCCTATAATGCCGAGCTTTTTGCGGGCTCTCCCGATGATAACAATGCTACCTTCTTCTTTAATGGTGCCATGAGTATTCTCAAGCCTTACATCGACAGCGGAAAACTGGTTGTTTCCAGTGGGCAGACCGAGTTTACAAAGATCGCCATACAGGGTTGGGATTCCGGAAAGGCACAGGCCAGAATGGACAATCTTGTCACCGCAAACTACGCCGGCGGCAAAAAGCTTGATTTAGTCCTTTCACCCAATGACAGTCTCGCAATCGGTATTGTAGCATCTCTTAAAAATACCGGATATGGCGCTGCAAATAAACCTTATCCTGTTATTACCGGTCAGGACTGCGACAAGCCCAATGTCATTGCCATGATCAATGGACAACAATCCATGTCCATATTCAAAGACACAAGAACATTGGCCGCCAAGGTAGTTGAAATGGTTGATGCCATACTTCAAGGCAAGGATGCTCCTGTAAACGATGCCAAAACTTATGATAATGGTATAAAGGTAGTACCGTCCTTCCTCTGCGATCCTGTTTATGCAGACAAGGACAATTACAAGACAATTCTTATAGACAGTGGGTACTACACAGACGCCGATCTGAAGCAGTAAGCCATTCAGACCGGATCCAGCGCGCTGCCGGGCACTGCTGATGCGGTGCCCGGTTTAGCTATGTAAAATTGGAGGTGTGTCAATGGAGCAGTTCATCCTTGAAATGCAAGACATCACAAAGCTTTTCCCCGGTGTGAAGGCACTTGATCATGTCAGTTTTAGAGTAAAAGAAGGAGAAATTCATGCTCTGGTTGGTGAAAATGGAGCAGGTAAATCCACTCTTATGAATGTGTTGAGCGGTATTTATCCCTATGGTACATATATGGGGAAAATTATTTTTCAAGGAAGAGAATGTATTTTCAAGGATATCAAGGACAGTGAGAGAAAGGGAATCGCCATCATTCATCAGGAAATGGCTCTCATACCTTATCTTTCGATCGGGGAAAACATTTTTCTTTCACAGGAAAAATCGAACATGGGATTAATCAACTGGAACAGAACCCATAACAATGCAACTGAATTATTGAACAGGGTTCGCCTTAAAGAAAATTCCCATACATTGATTAAAGATATTGGCGTAGGCAAGCAGCAGCTGGTGGAAATTGCGAAAGCCCTTGCAAAGAAAGCCACTCTGCTTATACTTGATGAACCCACAGCGGCACTGAATGAAGAGGATTCCAACAACCTACTCAGGCTTATCCTTGAGCTTAAAAATGAAGGGCTTACCTCCATTCTGATTTCACATAAACTTCACGAAGTAATGAAGGTAGCCGATTCCATTACCATTCTTCGTGACGGCGCGACAATAGAAACCATTAAAAGCTGTGATGCCGACTTAAGTGAGGACAGAATTATAAAGGACATGGTGGGGCGCAAGCTTGTGGACAGGTTTCCAAAACATGAGTCCAACATGGGTGAGGTCAAACTCGAGGTAAAAAATTGGAATGTGTATGACCCTCAGATTACCGGCCGGAAGGTAATCAAGGATGTGAACATTAAAGTTCGCAAGGGCGAAATTGTAGGTATTTCCGGATTAATGGGTTCAGGACGGACAGAGCTGGCTATGAGCCTATTTGGGAAATCCTACGGAACCCATATAAGCGGAAGCATTATAAAGGATGGAAAGGAAATTGTCCTCAACAACGTGCGTCAGGCAATTGACAATGGCCTGGCTTATGTTACGGAGGACAGGAAAACAGCAGGACTTATTCTCATAGACGATATAAAAAGGAATATAAGCCTTCCGAATTATAGCAAACTGAGCCGGGGAATACTGATTGACGATAATATGGAAATAAGGGCAGCAGAAGATTGCCGCAGGAAGTTTAATATTAAATGCTCAAGCATATTTCAGAAAACAGGGAATTTGTCAGGAGGCAATCAGCAAAAGGTGGTACTCAGCAGGTGGATTTTTGCGGAACCTGAGGTGCTGATACTTGACGAGCCTACAAGGGGAATTGACGTAGGAGCAAAGTATGAGATCTATATCATCATGAACAAGCTGGCAGATGAGGGGAAATCCATTATCTTCATTTCCTCGGAGATGCCTGAGATACTTGGAATATGCGACAGGGTGTATGTCATGAATGAGGGAAGAATTGTTGGGGAACTGAACCGCAGTGAAGCTTCTGCGGAAAGCATCATGAAATGCATTATGCAAAGCAACAGGGAGGTAGTATGATGGAAACGGTAAAAAACATATTTAGAAATAATATCAAGCAGTACGCAATGCTTATTGCGCTTGTGGTGATTATGGCATTTTTCCAGATTGCTACTGAGGGCATTCTTTTAGTACCGATGAATGTAACAAACCTGGTGCTTCAAAACAGTTATGTTTTGATTCTTGCAATAGGCATGACTCTTTGTATCCTTGCAGGCGGGCATATAGATCTCTCGGTCGGTTCCGTATGTGCTTTTGTAGGTGCTGTGACAGGTACTCTTGTTATCAATATGGATTTTGGCATTGTACCTGCTATAGTGATAGCTCTTTTGATTGGAGTGCTTATTGGAATGTGGCAGGGATTTTGGATCGCCTATGTAAGAATACCTGCGTTTATCGTGACGCTGGCAGGTATGCTTATATTCAGAGGTCTCACCATCACCATGCTGCAGGGCCTGACCCTTTCACCTTTTCCCGAGAGCTTCCAGCAAATCAGTGGAGGTTTCATCCCTGATTTATTCGGAGATACCGGCATCGGATTAAATATGACTGCATTGGCTGTAGGGGTAGTACTGTCAGTCATATATATATTGCTGGAATTAAAGAAAAGAACAGAGAGAAAAAAATACGATTTTCAAACCACTCCGGCACTATTATTTATCATTCAGGTCATACTTGTTGTAGGTGCTATCAACCTGTTTGCAATCTGGCTTGCGGCATACAAGGGAATACCAATTATATTGGCCATTATCGGAGCGCTTATACTGATATACTCTGTTTTTGCGGCCAATACGGCTCCCGGGCGTTATATTTATGCAATGGGTGGTAATGAAAAGGCGGCTAAACTCTCAGGAGTAAAAGTCAATAAAATGCTCTTCCTGGTATATGTCAACATGTCTGTTCTGGCAGCAGTAGCAGGTATTAGCTTCGCAGCGCGCCTGAATGCGTCATCTCCGCAGACAGGTCTGAACTTCGAACTGGATGCCATAGCTTCCTGTTTTATTGGTGGAGCGTCGGCATACGGAGGTATTGGAACGGTCATTGGAGCTATTATAGGAGCTTTAGTTATGGGCGTCCTAAATAATGGCATGAGCATACTCGGACTTGGCAGTGATATGCAAATGACGATAAAGGGCTTGGTGCTTCTAATGGCAGTTGCATTCGATGTGCTCTCCAAAAAGAAAGCAAGGATATAATTGGCATGCTAAGGGTCGGCTGAAATATTACTTCCGATTCTTTTCTGCGCAGTCAAACCTCTGTGAGCGGAAAATTTTTATTGAGGGGTTTATGTTTGAAGAAGCTCTTCTTCGTTGCATAGTCTGCTACAACCTGTCCGTGTCCTAGGAGTTTGTACTTATAAATTATAAGACCTTCCAAACCGACAGGACCCCTGGCATGCAGCTTGCCGGTGCTGATTCCCACCTCTGCTCCAAGCCCGTATTTGTAGCCGTCGCTGAACCGGGTTGAGCAGTTCCAGAAAACATTCCCCGAGTCTACAAGGGACATGAAGCGGGCAGCATGCTCTGTGTAGGAAGTAATTATGGAATCGGTATGTCCTGAGCCGTAGGTGTTGATATGATCAATGGCGTCATCCAGGCTTTTTACTACCTTAACAGACAGCTTGTAATCGAGATACTCCGTTTTCCAAGCTTCTTCGCCAGCGGACATAACAGGAATTACTGCGAGGGTATTGCGACAGCCGTACAACTCAAGATGCTTCTCATCCGCTGCTTTTTTAAGCTGCGGCAAGAAGGTTCTGGCAATGTCCCGGTGGACCAGCAGCGTTTCCAATGCATTGCAGACCGACACATACTGCATTTTGGAGTCAATCACAACACGCAAGGCCATTTCCGGATTGGCAGATGAATCGATATAACAGTGGCAAATTCCGTCGGCATGACCCATAACCGGTATGCTTGTATTATTCATAATATATCTTACGAACTCATTGGAACCCCTTGGAATAATGAGATCAACATTCATATCCTGTTTAAGGAGTTCATTGATGTCCGAACGGGTTTCAAGTAGCACACACCAGCCTTCAGGCATCCCGGCCGCCTCTGAGGCGGTGATGATAAGGCTGGCGAGGATTTTGTTTGTCTCCCTGGCTTCGGAGCCGCCTTTCAAAAGCGCACCATTGCCGCTTTTAAGGCAGAGTGTGGAAATCTGAACCAATGCATCCGGTCTGGACTCGAAAATTATTCCAATGGCGCCGATAGGGCAGGTGACCTTGTATAATTCAAGACCTTCATCCAGTTCTGTAGACAAAAGGGTTTTCCCCACCGGATCCTCAAGCTCAATAAGACTGTAAATGCCATCAACTACTTCAGAAAGTTTTGACTCGTCAAATTTGAGCCGCTTCAGTAGTGGGAAGGGAATATTCTCTGCCTCGCTCCTCTGCAAGTCTTTCTGGTTAGCTGAAAATATTGCTTCTTTCTGTGAAAGAAGCATATCAGCTATATATAAAAGAGCCTTGTTCTTTTCCGCGGTGCCTGCAGCAGCAAGCTTTAAGGACGCCGACTTCGTCTGTTGGCATATCTGCATTATGTTCATACTAACACCTCACGGCATGATTGTGCCGCAATAGTAGCGCTACGGCAGCACGGCCAAATATCCTCTTCATTGTTCATAGTATAACAAAAGAGGAAACTCCTCGCAACGGGGTGTTTGTGATTGTGCGGTGGGGAGCCGTCGGCGAGGGCACGGTTAAGGCGGCCGGTGGCGGAATCAGTATATGGGACGGTTTTTTTCGTCTGGGATTCCACTTTTCCTGTAAAAGTAGGAGTTTACTACATCGCGCCATTCGCAAGCATGGACGGACTGTTCCTGCAACCTCTTAAGTACGCGGGTGAAGCATTTGGGGGGTATATGGTTTTCAAGGGACTTCCATTTTTCAACCAGCATGGCGGCTTGGCTGGCACCTTCAAAATGAGAATCATAAATGTATTGTATAAGCGTCACGCCTGATTTAAGCTTGTAGTTGTAGCGGATATGGTGGAAAAAAAGAAGCAGCTCTTCCGGGCAGGTGCCGGGGTTCTCATAAATAGCAGAATTGGGTGTGTGATATCTACCGGCATAACCGGCGCCCGCAGCCACAGATCTGTCCACCCCGATGCCGGCGGAGTCCGCCCTGTGATAGGTGCCCCAGGCCGAATACTCATAACCGTCAACACTGGGCCCGTAATGGTGCCCCGGATTGATCATCCAGCCTATACCAAGAGGAGATGTATAGCTTTCATAAATGTGAGGTGATTCTAGCAGCATATCCGATACTGTATTCGATATAAAAAGGTCGTTCCCGAAGGTTAGTCTGATCCATTCTGATGCAATATAATCGGCGCTGAGGTCGGGGTTCCATGCCAGCCTGCCGTAACAATAGAGGTTTGCCTGAGCCAGGTCATGACCGGTCCAGTTGGAATCATTTCCGATATTGGAGACGGCAGCAATGCCGGAGAGTCTATTGTTGAAATCAGTACCTGCCAGTATTTTTTTTACCATGGAACCTTCTCCGTTGGAATATGTATCGAAGTCCAGCACTTCCTTCCACATGGGTGCCAGATAAAAAAGATGCTTCTGCTGGCCGGTATATTCCTGGGTTATTTGGAATTCCAGCATAATGTTTGTGTTTCTTAAGCCTCCCAGCAGTGGAGATACAGGCTCTCTTACCTGAAAGTCCATTGGCCCGTTCTTAATCTGCAGCAGTACATTGTCTGCAAAGCAGCCGTCCAGCGGCATAAAATTGTCATATGCGGCGTTAGCCCTGTCGGTCTCCCGGTCTCGCCAGTTCTGTGTGCAGCTGTATACAAAGCATCGCCATATCACCAGACCATTGTACGGTTTAAGAGAAGCTGCGAGCATATTGGCACCATCTGCATGATTTCTGCCGTAAGTAAAGGGACCCGGGCGAAATTCAGAATCCGCTTTTACCAGAAAACCACCGAAATCCGGAATGTAGCTGTAAATCTCAGTGGCCTTTTCAGACCACCAGGCTTGTACGCCTGCATCAAGCGGGTCAGCTGTGCCAAGACCTCCAAGCTCTATTGGGCTGCAATAATTGATGCTTAGGAATGTTTTTATGCCATATTGCCGGAATATTTCTGCGATTTTGGCTATTTGAGGGAGAAATTTATTTGTTATTAGTTTGGTTTCGTTTTGGTGTACATTGACATTATTGAGTACGATACCGTTCAATCCGACAGACGCCATAAGCCTTGCATAATCACGTATCCTTACAAAATCGGCTGTGAATTTACCATTCTCAAAAATAATTGAACGGCCTGCATAACCTCTTTCAATACTACCGTCCAAATTGTCCCACTGGTTGAGCATGCGAAGTCCTGTAGCCGGATTCTCAAGAACATAGGTGGACTTACTGAAGGTGCCGCACTGCATAAGGCGTAGCAGTTCAAATACTCCATACAAAACTCCGGCGCCGGTTTTCCCGGCAATCAAGAGACAGCGGCCGTTAGAGGTATAACAGTGCTTAATAATATATCCTTCTCTTCTGAGTTTTCCATGTTCCTCTTTAGTGATAAGCTCGCATGCAACTGTATAATTTGCAAAAATTTGAAGTAATACGGTACCTTTTGCAGTTGTATTGCCGACTGTTTTAAGCGAAATACCCAGCATCGACTTAAACACACTCTTTAATTCAAATTTTGCAGTATGTAACAGTGGGTCAGTACCTATGACACAAATATTGCTGAAATGGTCTGCATAGTTTGATGCCAAATCCGAGTCAATGGCAGGAAAGCTCAGCCATGCTTGATAGCCGCTATTTGTATCCGTCTTCTCATTATTAATTTTCATTTATATCCCCTTCTTGCGCAGCAGCCTGCATTTGTAGTATTATATCTAAAGAACCTAAACTTGTGTTGTATAAATGAATGAGGTTGGCATATGCAGCAAAATGATATATCCCAAATAATCCCTGAAATTCTGTACTTCGTTAACAGAAAGTGTTCGACGAACTGGAGAATAGAGCAGGACAATATTGATTTTCATGACCTGACCTATGTTTACAGCGGTCATTCTACATACCTTGTCAATGGCGTTGAGTACAAACTTCAGCAGGGCGATTTCATTTATATTCCTGCCGGTAATTGCCGTGAGGCCTACACCTACCCTGATAAACCGATGCAATGCTATGCTGCCAACTTCCGTCTCCATAAACTGAGCACCGGTAATAGTGAAGTTACATTGCCTTTAGACAGAGTATCAAGAACCGGTCTTTCAGGCGAGTTCATCAGACTGTACAGCGAACTGAACCACATAAGCGTCGAGAGATCATACAATCATGAAATGAGAGCCAGAGCTGTTTTCATGCTCATTCTTGATAAACTGATAAGTCATGTAGCCTCCGGGCTCCCTATGCTGCGGGAAGATTCCCGCCTGTTTGGCGTAAAACAGTATATTCTGCATAATTATATGAACAAAATAGAAATACCGCAATTGGCTAAGCTGGTCGATCTCAACCCGGTATATCTGGGAGCTTTTTTCAAGCAAGCCAACGGATGCACCCTGAAGCAATATATAAACCGTATCCGGATCAACAACGCCGAAAGCCTGCTTTCAACCGGCGGATACACCGTTGGTGAAGCGGCAATGCGAAGCGGGTTTGATGATCTGTTTTATTTCAGCAAGGTTTACAAGAGCTGTAAGGGCTATGCACCATCCATTCTGATTAAAGGCAAGACCCGTTAATAATTCTGCAGACATCTGCAAACAAATGCCGACACTTACCGGTACAGTCAGGCCCGCTTTAATATCTCCCGTAGTTCTGGATGGCATACATCACGGTGAGCATACTGGTCAAAAGGCTGCCGTTGTTGATTGAGCCGGCAGTTGACAGATTAAGTCCCCGACATTCACGCGCCATCTCACAGTCCCTCTTTACCTCCTTTATTATACTTTCATGATCGTTATTCATAAATGTGAAGGGTGCCAAACACCCATCTATCCTGGTTTTCGGCATATGTTTCCGTATTTCATCCAGAAGCACCGTCGGTCCGAAATTGCACCCTGTAAAGTTCAAACGCCCCAAGATAGGCAACAGATGTGCCATAGCTGAATCTGAATGCTGGTAGCGGGTATCTTCCGTTTTCGGGCACCAGCGGCTGAATATTGTATCAAGTACCGGATATCCGAACAATTCGTACATTTCCGGGGTAAGAAGGCAGCAATTGTCATCTGCAAAGCTGAAGCCTCCTGGGCGGTTCAAATCACTATAGCCCGCTTCTTCATCCATAATGGAAGCAATGCCTGATATTACTTTAATGATCGTATCGGAGTACCTTTTTGCCAGGTCAGGTTCGTCCAGTATGAGAAAAATCAGATTTTCGGTTCCGTATATGGACATAGCCAATGTTACAGGGCCTCTGACATGTCGTATCGGCTCCGGTTTTAAGCCAAACGACTCATATATCCGTTTTTTCTCGCTTTCCCAGTCAGGAGGCAGGATGAATTGGCGCAAATCAAGCTTGTCAATTCTATCAAGCAGCTTCTCAAGTTCAGAGGGTGTGCTGGTTGAGCCTTCCAGCCACTCTGCGACTGCATTGTGGACATATTTGCCTTCAAATACTTCTCCGATTCTGCGCACATAAGGGAATAGGGAATCAGGCTCAGGAAGTGTATCCGGCAGCAGCCTCCGCCCTACAATGCTTTCAGCCTTATCATTGTAGCGTCTGTTCAGTTCCAGACGCCTTTCCCGCGGTGTATACCCCCATGGGTTGCCTTCTTCGCCCAGTTCTGAAAACACACATTCCTCGCTCATTCTAATGCCCAGTGCAACTTGGGGAGATCTATGACTAAAACAATTATCTTCATGAGCTAAAGCATCGTCCGCCCAAAATCTTTCAATATCAACATACATGGTACAATGTCACCCCTTTTCTTTTATGATAAGCGCAGAAAAGCCAACATTCAATGGAGTAAATGAAGTTTATTTGTAATTACTAAAGAAAACCAAGTTTGTATTTATAAGAACGAGACAAGTAATACCAAACGAATCCACAAATACATTATGTTATCTATATAATTTATCAATCTTTACTTTTGATTAAATATACTTTAATAATTACAAATATCCCATATTGGATGGAAACAATTGGACTG
>CAYGHY010000011.1:0-26379 GCA_964349435.1 uncultured Oscillospiraceae bacterium | reverse complement strand
CAATGCTTTATAACGCAATCGGTAGAAAAATTTTCGGTTGTAGAAAAATTTTCTTACCTCAGCGCGTTTCAACGAGGCGGGAGACATTAGCTGCCTCGTTATAATATTGGCGTGACCAAAGTGCTGGTCAGCGGTAAAATAAATCAGATCAAATCCACCTTGCTTTCCTGTTAAACCTTATCGATAGTCCCAATCGCGTAAAGAGGCAAATTTATCAGCCAATCCTCTTTTTTGTAATCTGCCATTGAAGTACGCAATGAAATTTTCGGATTGAATTTTTCGCGGAAGGTCTTCAAACTTTTTGCCTGCAGATTCACTTCAGCTTTTACTTCCAGGGGAATTACATCCTCACCGTTATCAATAAGAAAATCAACCTCAGCACTATTCCTGTCATTAGTCCAATAATATGTGTTAATATTTTTGAGTGTTTTCAATTGCTGCAGGACATATTGCTCGGTCAATGCGCCCTTAAACTCTTTAAATAAATCGTTTCTGTCAAGCAGCACATCCTGACGCAGGCGAACCATACAGGACAATAATCCGACGTCTAATAAAAACAATTTAAAAGCCTTCAAATCCTCATATGCTTTTAGAGGTAGACTCGGAGCCGTTACCCTGTTAACCATATGCACAAGCCCGCAATCCGTCAGCCACAACAAAGCCATTTCATATTCCTTTGCCCTTGCGCCTTCTTTAATCAAGCCATATATGAACTTCTTGTTCTCTTTTGTCAGCTGTGAGGGGATGCTGTTCCATAGCATCCTGATACGGGGAATAACATCATGGGGAGCATGCTTTGAAAAATCCTGCTCATAAGCATCCAATATCCGTCCCTGAATTTCTCTTGCCTCGCTAAAATCTTTATTTGCAGAAAAATTATATACCACTTCAGGCATGCCGCCTACATAATAATATTGTTTCAAAAGATCAATATACTCTTGCCTAAATGTAGTTACCATCGAATAATCGCTGCCATCCAAAAGCTTAATATACTGCTCCTTACCCATAGCGAGCATAAATTCCTGAAAGGAAAGCGGATATAAATCTATAAACTCAACCTTGCCGACGGGGAAGGATGTCCCTTGATGAAGAGCAACGCCCAGCAGGCTTCCGGCACAAACAATATGATACTGCGGAGCGTTTTCATTAAAATATTTTAAAGAGGTCAAGGCTTTGGGAACCTCCTGAATCTCATCAAAGATTAGAAGGGTCTCAGCCGAATCTATTTTATGCCCGGCATACAGTTCAAGCCCTGTTACTATCCTCTCAATATTTAAGTCGGCAGCAAACAATTCCTGCATACGCTGATTGTTCTCAAAGCTGATATACACACACTTCTTATATGCTTTTGCGCCAAACTCTTTCATAAGCCAGGTCTTTCCGACCTGCCTCGCCCCACGGATAATTAACGGCTTTCTGCCCTTTTTGTCTTTCCATTTATATATAAGTTCGATTGCTGTGCGGTACAAAGTAGCCACCTCCTGTCTTTACACAGGATAGTATATCAACAAAACACAAAAAATACAACGACTTTTTGAAAATAAAATACGCTTTTTACAGCGACTTTTCGGCATTACATTTTGCTTTAAGGTAATATCCGCAAAACTTCATATATATAGATACATTTGCGGTTAAAACCCTATAAACATTTTAACGCACAGTTCAACGCACGATAATATATCTTTAACGCACGCGTGCGTTAAAACGTGTGTTGATGTTTCCGACCGTTTCGATTATTATTTAATGTACTACGCTGACATCAGGCTCTCCACTGTTATATAATGCCTTCAGGAGTGGTAGATGATGGATAATGAAAAACAATTGCCTGGATCAACAAATTTGGACAATGAGATTGATGCAGCCATCACAGAGGCCGAGGCAGAGTATACTACCGATAATCAGCTTATAGATGCAAGGGAAGCCCTATCGGATTTAAAGAAAAAGCATTTTAGATAAATGCTAACACCTTGCTAACAAATATCCGGAAAACCTGCTTCCGTGAGCATTTTCCCCAAAGCCTCTCCCCACTCGCTCCATCGCCTTCAACTCCGCACCACCGCGCCATTTTAACCGCTCCCAGCGACACTAAAAAACAACGGATGAAATCAAAAACATCGCCGGTGAAATTGCAAAGCGCCACGGCGTGGAGCGTATGTTCCTCTTTGGCTCTTACGCCAGAGGAGACGCCAAGCCGGGCAGCGATTTGGATTTTCGCATTGACAAAGGCCGCATCCGCGGATTGTTTGCCCTCGGCGGGCTCTACGCCGATTTAGAGGAAGCCTTCGACGTACCTGTTGACCTGCTCACCACCGACAGTCTGGATGAAGCTTTCCGGAAGGAAATTCGATAGGAGGAATATTAAAATGGCATCAGTATCAAATTTATTAAGAAACGCACCAAGTTATGTTCAACAATCCTACAAGAATTCTGCTACTCAAAATCAAAGCACTCCGAAAAGCAATACTGCAAAAGATGTATAAAAAGGTGTCGCCAACTCCGTCCCCCTGATATTTGATAAAATGACTATCAGGCAATAATCTTTTATGCTATAATTTAAAGGGGAGTATCAGTAAAGTCGTTACCATGAAGCGCCCCCTTAGGAAATTTGGCAAAGAAACAAATATGTTTCGAAAGAGTGATTGAAATTTGTATTCTCTAAAAGAAAAGTTTTACGATGGTCAAGGCTGTTTAAGAAATCCTGGTGAAAGCTATTTTGATGGTGAAGGAATTATCCGTGAAACGTGGGAAGAATATTTCGATTATCAGGGAATATTCAGGAAGTCTGATGAAGAATTCTATGATAGCCAAGGCTTTTTAAGGCAACCAGACGAATCCTTTTATGACAGTTTGGGAAATCTGTGTGAAAAATAAAAAAGTGCCCTCAATTCGGGCACTTTAATTTTTTGATGCTACCATTCTTATATTATCAGAACATCTTTTTCCTATAGAGAAAATATATGGCTAAAGTACACAGAAGAGCCGCTATTGCAATTACCAACCAGAATGAATATGGCGCAGCCAGCGGGAGTTTCACATTCATACCGAAAAAGCTTGAAACCATTGTAGGAATTGCCATAACGATAGTTACTGATGTTAAAAATTTCATGACTATATTGAGATTATTTGAAATAACAGATGCAAATGCATCCATTGTGCCGTTTAGAGTGTTGCTGTAAATGGTTGCCATCTCGATTGCCTGTTTGTTTTCAATAATTACATCTTCCAGCAACTCTGTATCTTCCGGATAAAACTTAATATGCTCGTATTTCGTCAGCTTTTCTAGAACAACCTCGTTGGATTTAAGAGCCGTAGAGAAATATACTAGGCTTTTTTCGAGCTTAAGCATTTGTATAAGCTCTTTGTTCTTCATTGATATATGCAAATCCTGTTCTATTCTGCTGCTTCTTTTGTCAATGTGCTTCAGGTACTGCAAATACCTAGTTGCATTCTTGAAAAGTATTTGAAGTACAAATCTTGTTTTATATTGCGTCAAAAATGCTTTAACTCCGTTTTTGATAAAATCACTAAGCAATGTATCTTCCTTTAAGCAAACAGTGATTATGGCATGTTTTAAAATAATAATTCCAAGAGGGATCGTTGTATATACATTATTTTTACCCTCGCCTTCTACGACAGGAATATCAACGATAATAAGCGTTTGTCCATTGTCGCTTTCTATTCTTGCTCTTTCTTCTTCGTCTAGCGCAGCTTTCAAAAAATCAACTTCAACATTTAATAATGCACCGACCTTGTCGATCTCCTCTTCATTCGGATTCACAAGGTTGACCCACACACCCTCGTCATAGTTGTCGGTGCGAATCAGTTCGTTATTTACTGTTTTAAATACATCTATCATAATAACCTCCTTGTTGCCGCTACTGTTGGCGACATAAATAATAATGAAAAACTGGTGCGCAGCCTTCACCAATCTGTTAAACTCATCTGTACACAATGAAGAAATAATTTGAAACCACTAGGTTCTTCACTTGTATTACCTAAAGCGAAATTAGCTTGCTGCACAGCCGAATAATGAGAATTATATACCAACACAACAATCTTTGTTGCAGAAAAACTAATTAACTCCTTGAACAAAATCTATTCCGCAACCTATATAGAGGAGAAGATACTCCGCAAAGCACTATAAGGTATGTCTTAGACTGTTCTCCTCAGCCTGAATCATCATAGTAACCGGTGCTGAAAATCATATTCCAAGCAAAAACATGTGGTTCTATAAGACACAACGCTAATCATTGCCTTTGCTTACACTTTGAGGGCTTATCCGTAATGTGTTGCACCAACAAAGGTACCGGTAGAGTAATTAAGCCCACAAAGAATAAAATTATACTGCTGGAACTGCTATCACTAGGGTCACTATCCATGCCGACACCTCCAATTTACAGAATAGAAAACAAAAAACCGTCAACGATGAGTGACGGGTATGCCGCACAACCTAACCAAACACACTCGTTAAGCTTGAACTCTATACAGTCTAGGAATTACCCGCCTCAGCTACAGTAAAAAAATCTTATTTCTGCAGTGCCTGCCCACATCCTGACACTTCCCGGTGTTGCTGGGCGGTAGCTATATATCTATATGGTGTCCTCACCTGACGACTATTCTATTGATAAAACAATTATATACCTATATTAAGTAAAATACAATATATTATTCGAAATTTAACGATTATTGTTCATATTTATCGACATCGACCTAATAACCCGTAATATGTCCCTAACAGCTCAAATCATTCTCATTATGTACCTTTCTCTTTACATGCTGAATGATAACAATGTAAAAATGTTAAACTGGTATTTTGTATACAATAGAATCTTATAAGGGTAAGCAATACAGGATTTTGAATCAAAACTATTGACTTTATGTTCCTTCATCTGCTACAATGATAAAGCGTGTAGGTGCCTATTCTATATATGGCGGCGTAGCTCAGTTGGCTAGAGCATGCGGTTCATACCCGCAGTGTCGTTGGTTCAAATCCGACCGCCGCTACCAAAAACAAGAACAGATTTTAGAGATCAGAAGTAAAAACTAAAAGAAATACCTGTGGCTACTGATATTTATTTGACAATGCAATTTAGTCAGATCTCTGAAGTCTGGCATCTGTTACTCAAATTTACGGCCCATTGGTCAAGCCGGTCTAAGACGTCGCACTTTCACGGCGGTGACAGAAGTCGAGCTCCCTGTGAGCCACCAAGGAGTTTTGCAAAAGCAAAACTCCCACCTTATAAAAGCAACGCGCAGGGAGGCTATGAAGTAGAAAATCCAAAAGGGAAGAGAACCCGAGAGGGCACGAGCCAGGATTTTCAATACTATCCAGCTGAAAAAGTCAATACCTAATTCTGCTTCAGCTTCATCTGAGCCTTTTCTGCATAACGTTTTATTTTAAGTGTAGTTGTCTTTATAAACTCACTGTCGCGTATGGCGAAGGTACTGATACGCTTATACAAAGGCATTTCCCTGTTGACGCTTTTTACAACGTCAGATATTATGTTCATAATCTCTTCTTTGGTAACACTTACTGCCTTAAGCCTTTCCTTAATAGCTTCCAGGTTGGGTAAAATATTCGCCCCCACCACAGTCTCACCCGATTTTTCATCATCATAGCCTGCAACAAGTGATTCGAGCACAAAGGGGCTTCTATTGATATAGGTTTCAACTTCTTCAGGGAAAATATTTTTACCGTTTTTGGTTACAATGACATTCTTAAGTCTGCCGGTTATATAATAAGCACCTGACTCATCAATCATACCCAGATCACCTGTATGGAACCAGCCATCCCTGAGGCACTTATTTGTCGCTTCTTCGTTCTTGTAATAGCCCAGCATAACATTTTCCCCTTTTGTAACGATCTCTCCAATTCCGTTCTCGTCCGGATTGTCTATTCTTACTTCAACCCCTGGAAGCGGCAATCCAATCGATGCGTTTTTTGAGAAATTATCCCGTTCTCCAATAACAAGTGGTGAACACTCCGTCAGGCCATATCCCTGCAACACCTTGAAACCCAAACTCTTCAGCCCGCTTAAGGCCTCATGGTTGATGGCAGCGGCGCCGGTTATTATCAATCTCAGTCTTCCGCCAAAGCTGCGGTGAATTGTGCCAAACAAAACATGTCTAATATCAAGCCCGACTGCCTTCAATGCAGTGCCAAGCCCTGTCATGAGTTTAAGCAGCAGTTTCATTCCCGGCTTTTTAGCAGCCTGCTCCCATATTTTCTTGTGCATGTTTTCAAGGAGAAGAGGTACCGATATGAGAATTGTCGGCCTTACCTCACGGAGATTCTTCTGTATTTGCTTTAGTCCTTCATTAAACGCTATGGTCCCACCGCAATATATCATTGTGAGAAAGCCCAGTGTACACTCGTACGTATGATGAATGGGGAGTATCGAAAGTGACACATCCTCACTGCCGACATGGACAGTTTTTAGAACAGCCATGATGTTTGAGCATATGTTTTTTTGCGAAAGCATAACACCTTTTGCAAGATCGGTTGTGCCTGAGGTAAAAAGCAGCACCCCCAAGGCCTTATTGTCAATCCTGTATTCATCCAGGTCTATACTTCGCTGCTCCAGAAGCTGCCTACCCTTACCGACAAGCTTTTTATAGGATAGGAAGTCCTCAGTATCCTCCTCAAGATCCATGTCTATATAATACCTGACCGGACATCCGGAGCTCTTTGCCGCCAGAATATCTTTTGCATAGCGTCCCGAAAAAATTATTGCGCCCGCACCACTCCTTTGGAGCAGGTTAGTCTTTTCAGACGCTGACAGCTCCTTATCCAGTGGTACAACCACACCGGTATGGTTGGTAACTGCAAGGTATGAAACACACCATTCATATCGGTTTTCCCCCAAAACTGCTGTAAAACCATGTCTTAGCCCAAGAGAAGAAAGTGCCGCCCCGAGTGCATCCACATCATCCTTAAAATGCTTGTAAGTAATGCTCCTAAATGAACCGCCTTCAACTCTGATCCAAAAGGCAGCTTTTTCAGCATAGTTAGCTGCACTTTGCTCCAGCAGATCTCTGAAATTCTTGATGATTTCGACTTCATAAAGTGACTTTGTCAGCATTGCCATCATCTCCATAAATTATTTTTGTGCAACCTTACATAACAAACACATAAAGCAATATAAGTAAAATACTAGAGTCCAACCCTTTCAATTATACATAATATATCAATATAATATCACATATCGCAGCTAATCTGATCCCTAAAGTATAAAAATCGCTGCGATGAGCTTTCACTGTAGGCGGGCCTTTACCGATATTGTCATTGCCAAAAGATTCAACAGGGTGTTGCTGTTTCAGTTTGCAAAGGACTTCTTCATAATCAAATGTGAATGGAATTTGTCTACCGGGAGACAATCAGCCCAGCCAAAATCTTAACAATTTTTGGATCAAACTGTGTTCCGGCATTTGCTACCAGCTCCAATAAAGCCTCATCCCGGGATACTCCCTTCCTGTATGGTCTGTCCGACACCATTGCTTGATAAGCATCCGCCACCGATATTATTCTTGCGACAAAAGGAATCTCCTCCCTCTTGAGACCTCTTGGATATCCTCCTCCATCCCACCTTTCGTGATGTGATAATATAACCTCCGCCATTGAAGAATAGGCATCTACTGATTTTAAAATTTGATATCCGCTTTCAGCATGTCTTTTTACCTCTTCGTACTCTTTTGTTGTCAGCTTACATGGTTTATTAAGGACTTCTTCGCGGACAGAAATTTTTCCGATATCATGAAGCAAGCCCGCTGCTTCAATTTCACTTAGCAACTGAATGTCCAGCTTCATTGCTTCCCCGATGTCCCTGCATATCCTGCTTACCTCAACTGAATGTGTTTTTTCCCGTTCGTTTTTTTCGTTGAGTGTGTTCATAATAGCCTGAATGGTTTGATTTCGCATACTCTGGCTTTCTGTCAGCTTTTTCCGATACATGTGGTCTTCTGCGTGAACAAAAATATCCCTCACAGGCTGTTTCATGGATGTCCTTGTTTCCCATCCAATAGATACGGAAATTTGAATGTTGCTGATTTTTTCCTGGCTTGCTGCATTGTAAATGCGTTGAACAATCCTCTCCGCCTCTTGATGTGTTGTTTTGGGAAGCAAAAGTATGAATTCATCCCCGCCAATCCTAGCGACAGTATCACCGGCACGGCAATGCTTTTTCAATAGCTGTGCAACACACTTTAGAAGCTCATCCCCGACAAGATGCCCAAAGGCGTCATTTGTCAGCTTCAGGCCATTGACGTCTAGCATTGAGATGGTAAGCGGCAAGCTATCCGGTACATCAAGACGCTTAAGCTCTTCATCAAAGTATCTCCGGTTATAAAGCTTGGTCAGCTGGTCATGAAAGCTGAGTCGCTCTATAAGAAGTTGATTTTCCTTCTGTTCAGTGGTGTTCCTTACAATAGCCAGAACCTCCTCTTCAGTACATTTAATAATTCTCGATTCAAAATATTGTGTGCTGTCTGATGAATTCAGGGAATACTCGAAGTATTGGAGTTCATTTGTGCTTAATGCTTTTTCAATCATCCCCATTTCTTTTAGTGCAACTTCTTCAGGCTTTATTTCCGTGAGTTTTTTCCCTATAATGTCTTCTCTTCTCATAAGCGAATCAGTGTCATTTCTTGTTTTAAAATCAAGAAATACCCCCTCTTTGCTGTAAACAAACATTGTGTCCGGTAGCACACTGACAATTGCCCGATTTCTCTTCTCGCTGATTTCCAAAGCTGTCTTACTGTCGATTATATCCTGATACTGGGCCCTCAATTCCTCCTCAACAGCCTCCAATTGCTGAACTGTTGCCGACAGCTCATCATTGGCGGACATAAGTTCTTCCTGACTATGTTTTAATGCACTAAAGTATTCCTGTGTTCTGTTCAGACTTCTATTAACCGATTCTCTTAATACCAAAAAGGGATCCTTTTTCTCCTCAGGCACTCTGTATTCAATATTGTCGCTTATTGAAACCATCTGAAGATCCCTGTCTAATGATAATAAGGGTTTTATGAGGTATTTCCGCTGTATAAACAAAAGACTAAGAATGATAATGAAGGACGATATCAGAGTTGTAAGAAAAATCATTA
Source organism: uncultured Oscillospiraceae bacterium (assembly GCA_964349435.1). Classification (GTDB taxonomy): domain Bacteria; phylum Bacillota; class Clostridia; order Acetivibrionales; family DTU013; genus CAYGHY01. The sequence continues at coordinate 17,277 of CAYGHY010000011.1, read as the reverse complement.
GCATCTGCCTTTCGGGGTTCAGATACTCCCTTGTTGACACATAGCTTGCGATCATCCAGTCCGTACTATCAATAGGCTGATATGCCAAATACCCTTCTTTCCCTTCCACAAGAATAGGCATAATGCCACTCTTGTTCCAAAGCTTGGATATCTCTATCTTTTCATAGGAGTCCTTTATATTGGGGAGGACGGAAGAAAATTTGTATTCGTAATGAGGATGAGCCAAAATACTGCCCTTGCTATCTAGCAAAAATGAATATTTGGTTTCGGAAATCTTGCTGCCCCTCACCAAATTAAATATTCCGTCAACAGTTATATCTCCTGCGATTACTCCCAGAAGACGGTTGGTTGAATCATAAATGGGCATTGCTATAGTTACTATCATATGGTCTCTGGACGCATTTAAAAAAGCCTCCGTATAGATAATATCATTGCGTTCCAACGCTTTTTTATACCATGGACGCGATCGCAGATCAAAAGTATCAGGCGGAATCCACCCGCTTCCATTAATCATCTTATTGTCGGGAGTTCCAAAGTAAATTGATTCATAAGAAGGATTTTTCTTTAAAAGAGTTCTCAAAAAGTCCAGTATTCTTTTGTCTTCGCCCTCACTCTCAATATAGCTGCCGGCATCCTTGATAATTTGGGCTTTTCGAAGCAATCTTCCGCTAATGACGCTTGCTATATAGTTCCTTTCTAATGTGATGTTTGCACGAATTTCCTGCTTGATAACTCTTTCAAGAATCTTATACTCCAAAAGCATGATGACTGCCACTATTATGGCAACGGTCAGTCCCACGCCATAAAACCTTTTAATAATTCTGTACATTAGCATCACCCCTAACGCATCAATATTTTCTAAGATCTTCTGAGCAATACTCAACCCTTTCCGCTTGAGCTACTTTAATTTACCAACGAAATCCGAGATAATTTGCTTCGCCTATAACTTAAACATCAGAGAATTTTCTTGTTCGCTAGGGAACTGTATATAATAAAAATGCACAAAGTACCCAATAAGGATACGATGAGCAGTATGTCTGCATCCCGGTTCAATATATATTCCACTGCCTGCCAGGCTAATAAAATGCAGCCAAGGTGTTGTTTCATACTATTATCATACAACTTCTACTTTGAAATATCAACCTTCTTTATCAAGCCGACAACACAATCAAGCCGACAGCAAGGAAAACACCTGCGAATATCAGCGGTATAATTATCAAGAAGACAACGTTATGATTTTGTCGGCAAGGTATTCGGCATCTTCTCTTTTGTGGGTAACAATTACAGTGGTAATCCTTTGAGATTTTATAATCTGTTTTAAGTCCTTCCGCAATTCCTCCACAAGATGCACATCCAAGTTGCTGAAGGGTTCATCCATCAGAAGCAGCGCAGGCTTCGATGCAAGAGTCCGCGCTAAAGCAGTTCTTTGCCGCTGTCCTCCGCTCAATTCATGAGGGTATCGTTTACCCAAGCCTTCCAATTGCGTTAATTCCAATAATTGCCGCAGGTGCTCGGAACTGTGCTTTTTCATGCCAAATGTTATATTCTGATTAACGGTCATAAAAGGGAAGAGGACATAGTCCTGAAATACGAAACCAATGTTTCTTTTTTCAACCGGTACAAAAACCGAATGATTTTGAAGAACTGTTTTTCCCAGCATTACTGTCCCCTGTGAGTTCTCTTCCAAACCGGATAAGATACGAAGAAGTGTGCTTTTACCACATCCGCTGCTTCCCAAAACAGCTAAAACATCACCTTCTTCTATTGAAAGATTAAGTCCCTCAAATATTTTTGCAGCCTTCCGGTGGTAGCTGAAGTTCAAATTTTCAATAGTGAGCTTCATTTTTTCTTGTTCCTCCGCTTTTAAAATTCATTTTTACAAGTAGCTTAATAGCCAGGGCGCTTAAAAACAATAGTATCAGCGCCGGTACCGACGCCTCGTGGATTCTTTCATCATTTGCATATTCATATACTCTGCTGGCAAGTGTATTGTAATTAAATGGACGCAAAAGCAAAGTGAGCGGAAGCTCTTTTACGATATCAATAAACGTGAGTATAAAACCGGAAATTAAAGAATTTTTCATCATGGGAAGTTCGACCCTAAGCATTGCTTTTATTCTGCCCATTCCTAAAGTCCTTGCAGCTTCGTTATACTTCACACCAACTTTGGAAAAAGCAGAGGTCACACTATTAAACCCTATAGCCATATAACGCACAATAAATGCAAACACAAGCATGGCAATGCTGGTACTAAGCACCAATTTTTTGGAATCGGCATTTAAATAGAGATACAGTGGATGCAGCAGGTTGTCAAGAGCAACAAAAATCATAATTGTGCCTATGGCAATAATGGCACCGGGCATGGAATAGCCCAATTGTATCAGCTTGCCCAAAATAAAGCCGGATTTTAAATTCATCCATCTACGACAGTGGGCAAGCGAAATATTGAGTGTAATAATAAATACGGCTGCCAGAGTACTGTAACACAAGGTATTGAATATGATTTGCCACAAGTTTGTTAGGTCAACCTTTTTCAAGGCGAAAATCGCCCAGACCACCATTTGAGCAACGGGGATCAGGAAGGCAATCGCAATAAACAATGATAATGAAATAAGCACGGCATATCCTTTGGATCCTTTCAGTTTTACAGGTGTAATCGGTTTTGCACGCCCGACGTCAATATTATACTTTTTCCTGCCTACCGTTATTTCTTCAATTGCCTGAAGAGCTATAATAAAAAGCATCACATAGAAGGAAAGGCGGATGGCAATGCCTGTTTCCCCCATGCCGAACCATGTGCTGAAGATGGAGGAACTAATCGTTTGAAGGTTAAAGTATTTTATGACGCCATAGTCACTCAAAACCTCCATCATAACCAGCATGAGTCCACCAATAAACGGGATGCGTATCAGGGGGAGGATCACTTTTATGAAAAGCGATAACGGTTTGCAGCCAAGAACCCTTGCTGTTTCAATAAAGCTGACTGAATGATTCTCCAGAAATGATTTTACCGCACCATAAATATAAGGGTATAGCGTGATGGAGTAAATAAAGACAGCACCTCTTATGTTCATAATATCCAACCATTCACGGGGCACAGCTATTCCCCAGTCCCTGGAGAAACGCTGTATAATGCCCGTATAACTCAGCATTCCGGCATACACATAAGCAGCAATATAGGGAGGAAGGGCTATCGGAAGATATAGCACCCACTCAAACAAGCGCTTCAGAGGAAAATCAAAGAGGACGACAACGGCAGCAAGCAGCACGCCTATAGTACCGGAGAGTAACAAGGTGAGTATGACCAGAAGAAAGGTGTTGTTTATTGCTTCCGGCAGCAGATATTTTTTAAAATGCTCCCAATTATTATTTGATGAAAGATTAACCCTGCCAATGATAGCCATAATTGGCACATTTATTATAACGATTAAGAAAAAAGCCAGCACAGAGCGCGTGCTGACTGTTCTTTTCATACTCATCAATACCGAGGTTTTCATTATTTCCAACCAGCTTCATTCATTATTTTCACTGCTTTTTCGTTTAGTTCACCCAGTTTGGTCAAACTAATGGGCTGCTCTTTGAAGGAGCCCCATGATTTGAGAAGGTCGGAAGTATCGGCACTTTTAATCACAGGATATTCGTAATTGGCTTCTGCAAAGGATTTCTGCACCTTCTCGCTTGACATCAATTCAAGGAGCCTTATAGCATTATCTTTGTTTTTTGCACTTTTTACTACTCCCGCGCCTGAAACATTTATGTGTGTACCTGCGCCGTCCTGATCGGGGAAGAATATAGCCAGTTTTTCGGCCGCTTTCTTTTCCTCAGGGTCGGATGAATTTAGCATAAGACCAAAGTAGTAGGTGTTCATGATCGCAATGTCGCCCTCGCCGGCGGCAACCGCTTTTGCCTGATCTCTGTCTCCGCCTTTCGGAGTTCTTGACATATTTGCAACAATCCCGGCAGCCCAATTTCTGGTATTTTCCTCGCCCATACCCTCTATGAAGGAGGCAATAAGAGATTGGTTGTACACGCTATCCGCCCCTCTGACCAGTATTTTCCCTTTCCACTTGGGATTTGCAAGATCCTCGTAGGTTGAAAGCTCCGATGGATTTACCCTGTTTTTAGCGTAAACGATGACACGAGCTCTTTTAGTCAGACCAAACCAGTAGTTTTCCGAATCTCTCAGGTTTTCCGGTACATTTTCTTCAAGTGTCCGGCTGTCAACAGGTTGAAGAAGGTTGTACACCTTCGCTCTATGTAACCGCCCCGCATCTGCTGTGATAAAGAGGTCGGCTTCTGTGTCCGCTCCTTCCGTTTTGAGCCTCTCGATCAGTTCATCGGATTTCCCCTTGACAATATTTACTTTGATTCCGGTTTCCTGTGTGAAAGCGCTGTAAAGCTTGTCATCCGAATCGTAATGTCTGTCTGTATATAAATTTACGACTCCGGCCTTTGCTGAGATAGTTTCCGGACTGTTTTCCGCCGCACCGCCGGAAGCTGATGAGCAGCCTGTTGACAACATTGCGGCAATCAACCCCGCTGCCAGTAAAATAATTGGTTTTATACATTTCATATGAATCCTCCTGATATATTGTTAATGATAATCGTTATCAATACAAATTATATTACAAAACTTTTTTAACGTCAAGACCTAAATGCGAACAATTCTCAATTAATAAGGATAATTATATAAGACATGGGTATTGTATTTTGGTATAATAGAGAAGGTGGTAAAAACGAGAAAAGATAGGAGACAGTCTGTTTGAAAAATATATTTTTTTATTCAACAAGTATTGGTAAAATTGGAATTGCAGATAATGGTGAAGCCATTACCAATTTATATTTTGAAGGCGAAAAATCCCCGCAGGATGTGAAGGTCAAAGAAACTGAGCTGATTATGGAAGCGGCGGCACAGCTTAATGAATACCTTGCCGGGAGGCGTAAGGTATTCGGCATCCCCCTTGCACCGGAGGGAACACCTTTTCAGCAGTCTGTATGGGAAGCGCTTAAAGCAATTCCTTACGGTGAAACCAGAAGTTATAAAGAAATTGCCGAAGCAATAGGTCAACCAAATTCCTGCCGCGCTGTTGGTATGGCCAATAACAAAAATCCCATTGCCATTTTTGTTCCCTGCCATCGTGTGATTGGCACAAACGGAAAACTGGTTGGATACGCAGGAGGGCTCGGTATTAAGGAAAGACTTCTGAGTATGGAGAAAGAATATACAAAGGGTTAAGACTGGAAGGGTGTAAAATGTTTCATATAGGTTGCCATTTAACTGCGGCGAAAGGTTATGCCCACATGGGCATGGAGGCTCTTGGCATCGGAGCGGACACCTTTCAATTTTTCACTCGCAATCCGAGAGGCGGCAAAGCAAAGGACATTGATAAAAAGGATGTTGCCTCATTTCTCGAAATTGCCCGAGAAAATCGGTTCGTCCCAATCCTTGCACATGCGCCTTACACGCTGAACCCCTGTTCTGCTGATGAACATGTAAAAACGTTTGCCTTTGAGGTAATGGCGGATGATTTAATGCGCATGGAATACACACCCTGCAACTACTATAACTTCCACCCCGGCAGCCATGTAGGCCAAGGCGTGGAGGCCGGCATTGAGCTTACTGCGAGACTGCTTAACAAAATAATAAAGCCGGAACAAACTACGGTCGTTCTACTTGAAACAATGGCGGGCAAAGGCAGCGAATTAGGAAGCACCTTTGAGGAACTAAGGCAGATAATTGACAGGGTCTATTTGAAGAATAAGCTGGGTGTCTGCCTCGATACCTGTCATGTTCATGACGCCGGGTATGATATCGTGAATGATTTGGACGGCGTTCTCGCTGAGTTTGATAGAATAATCGGACTCGACAGGCTGCTTGCCATTCACTTGAATGACAGTAAGAATTCTCTTGAGAGTCATAAAGACCGCCATGAAAAAATCGGACAAGGCTCTCTGGGCCTGGAGACTATTATTAATGTCATTAATCACCCCAGGCTCAGCCATTTGCCATTTTTGCTTGAGACCCCCAATGATTTGGACGGATATGCTGAAGAAATCAGCTTTCTACGAAGTGTGTACGGCGGCTAGACTAGTTGCGTAAGGGAGCGAAAGTATGACAAGTGATTATGGAGAGAATCTGAATAGGTAAAGGGGTTGGCAGATTGCTCGAGAGCGAAGCGAATTTTCTTGGTAAACAGGGAGATATATGAATAACATGATTAAAAAAAAGCTTCTGGAACTTGCAGAAGTCAAGTATCAGAAATTTGCTGCTGCGCTGTTGCCGAAAATAGATAATATCCTGGGAGTGCGTCTTCCTCTGCTGCGCAAGCTTGCCGGAGAGATTGCCGGCGGCGACTGGCGGGGTTACTTGGCAACCGCAGATTGTAAAACAGACAATACATCCTTTGAGGAAATTATGCTTCAGGGACTTGTGCTTGGATATGTAAAGGCAGACATAGAAGAAACTCTTGGGTATGTTGCTGAATTTATACCAAAAATTGATAGCTGGTCGACCTGTGATAGCTTTTGTGCCGGCCTTAAATTCACAAAAATAAATAAAGTGCGTGTTTGGGATTTCCTGCAGCCTTATTTTGCTTCAAAGGGGGAGTATGAGCTGCGGTTTGGCATTGTCATGCTTTTGAATTATTACATTGAAAATCAATATATCGACCGGGTGCTGCTGCTACTTGACAATATAAAGCACAAAGGCTATTATGTGAAAATGGCGGTTGCGTGGGCTGTTTCAGTCTGCTATATTAAGCTTCCGGAGCGGACAATGAAATACTTGCAGAGCAACGCTCTGGATGGCTTTACTTATAATAAGGCGCTTCAAAAAATTATAGAGTCAAATCGTGTGGATTTGGAAACAAAAGAGTTAATCCGTGGAATGAAGCGCCGGAATGTTACATAATTGCTATGGCGATACAGTCATGCACAGGGCGAATGAATACAAAAAACTCAAGACAAATATAAAATTATCTAAGGAGGCTCCTGCATATGGATATTCGTTATTCGGTAAACCCAAGAGATTTCAAACGCTATACCACCGAAGAAACCCGCATGGAATTTCTTATAGACACACTCTTTCTTTCAAATCAGCTGACGGCCGTCTATTCCCATGTGGACCGAATGGTTACCTTAGGCTGTATGCCCACAGACGAGGAGGTGTCAATTGACAAGGGCTTTGACTGCCGGGCTAATTTCGGCACGGGATTTTTCCTAGAGCGCCGTGAGATCGGCATCTTCAATATTGGAGGATTAGGCGAAGTTACAGCTGATGGTACAAACTATGACATGGCTTTTGAGGACTGTCTGTACATAAGCATGGGCACTAGGAATGTAACGTTCAAGAGCAAGGATAAGGCCGCTCCGGCTAAATTCTTTATGGTTTCGGCCCCTGCCCATAAACCCTGCAAAACCGTTTTCATTCCAATGAAGAATGCTGCAAAGCGAAAACTGGGTGCCATGGAAACAGCAAATGCCCGCACAATCAACCAGTTCATACATCCAGATGTGCTGGAAACCTGCCAGCTATCCATGGGTCTTACCTGTCTTGAACCGGGCAGTGTGTGGAATACCATGCCTGCACATACCCATGAGCGGCGCATGGAAGTATATATGTACTTTAATATACCGAAGGATAATGTGGTTTTTCACATGATGGGGCATTGCAAGGAAACCCGCCACATTGTAATGCAGAACGAACAGGCGGTCATCGGCCCTTCATGGAGTATCCATGCTGGCTGCGGCACTTGTGCTTACCATTTTATATGGGCTATGGGCGGTGAAAACAAAACTTTTGACGACATGGACAATATTCCTGTTATAGAGCTTCGGTAGTGCAATAAAGGATCTGTCCGGCAGTATTGGTGAAAATCAACCGGTTAAACAAAATATCTATAGGCTGAGGGAGGAATTATTATGAGTATACAAAGCAAGTTTTCTCTACAGGGTAAGATAGCTTTAGTGACAGGCGCTTCCTATGGCATCGGGTTTGCTATAGCAAAAGGCTTTGCGGACTCCGGTGCAAGGATTGTGTTTAACGACATCAAGCAGGAATTGGTGGACAAGGGTCTTGCTTCATTTTATCAGGAAGGCATTTCGGCCGGAGGGTACGTGTGCGATGTGACTGACGAAGAACAGGTCGCTGCAATGGTTGCAAAAATTGAAAAGGAAATTGGCGTTATTGATATTCTTGTCAATAATGCCGGGATTATTATGCGTATCCCGATGATAGAAATGTCTGCGAAGGATTTCCGTAAAGTTATTGATATAAACTTGAACGGTCCATTCATTATGGCTAAGGCTGTCCTTCCATCTATGCTTAAAAAAGGCCGCGGGAAGATTATCAACGTTTGCTCAATGATGAGCGAGCTGGGCAGGGAGACTGTATCTGCCTATGCTTCAGCAAAGGGTGGCTTGAAGATGCTTACCAGAAACATTGCCTCTGAATATGGTGAGTTCAATATCCAATGCAACGGCATCGGACCAGGGTACATAGAAACACCCCAAACGGAACCCTTACGGGCTGAAGGCCATCCCTTCAACAACTTTATCATCTCAAAGACACCTGCAGGCCGCTGGGGCACAACGGATGACTTGATTGGTCCCGCCGTATTCCTTGCATCGGATGCATCGGATTTTGTAAATGGTCATATTTTATATGTAGACGGCGGCATTCTGGCGTATATTGGGAAGCAGCCGAAATAGATGCTGCGTTGGTTAAAGCCCTTTATGAAATCATAGCAGCTTCAATGAACTGAAGCGGAGAAAGCCCTGAAAATTGAGATTTACAGGGCTTTCAAAAACATATTGATATTTTTACTTCTTATGAGAAACAAGAAGGATTTCGCTTTTTCCGAGCTGGGGTAAGGTGAAATTTATTTTCCGGAGGCTATTGCGCATTTTATTTATGTATGATATCCTTACTAGGTTGGTCATAATATATCATGTCTGGGTTATTTTATTTTTGACAAAATTCTCGTTAATTTCTTGGAGCGAGATATATCAGGAATTTTTAATCCAAGTAATTAAGGAGGTATATAGATATGGCAGATAAAACGATTACGTGCAAGGACTGTAATTCCGCTTTTGTTTTCAATGAGAGCGAGCAGGCTTTCTACAAGGAAAAAGGCTTTGAGAATGAACCGCAGAGATGTCCTGAATGCAGAGCAGCAAAGAAACAGCAAAGAGGAAATAACAGCAGGGGCGGCTACGGAAACAAAAGCTTTGGTGGCGGAAACAGGTGGTAGACGAAGAAGAGTTTTTGCTTTTCTTGAGCAGCTGACGAATACATTTTGTCAGCTGCTTTTTAGTGCGTTGAGCATGCGAGCGACCTTGGCGGTGAATGTCCTCTATCGTCGGAACCCATGTCTCATCTTGCTTTTGAAATACAACTTAGCAAGTGCAAAGAGTATCAATATAATTAAAGCTTCCTTGTGCATAATCAGTACAACAATGCCCAATATTGGTGTTAAAAGTCCAAGAGCTAAATATTTCAGCACTTTGTTACCCACAATTTTATTAGCAAGGGCAGGTGAATTCTCATAATAGAAATTTACAAATTTCCGTCCTGGTACACTCTGCAAAAGCACATCATCCTTAAATCGCCGCAGCAGCATAACAGAGGGCTCCGTATTTGAGCCATAAGCAGCTGTGGCGATAAAGCAGAATGAACTCAGTTCGGAAGACGGTATTGCAGCAATATCTGCTATGGTCTTAAATTCTATGGATGTTCCGATACTGGTACCGGTAATGCTCTGGCCTTCTGCCATATTGGACAATATTACAGAGGTGTCAATATTATAATTAATTGCCGAGGAGCTCACCTGATATGCTAAAATATTGTCCAGTTCGATATTGTCCTGACTCTTTCCCTTCTGAAACTGCAGCGCCAAATTATCTTGAGCCAGTGTAACAGCAGTGGCAGTGCCGTTTTTTAACATGATATTGCCATTATTCAAATAAATATAGTAAACACCTTCAACTCCGGTGGGATTATTATTATTGGTTACCTTAAGTGAATATGTGTTCTTCAGCTCAGCGTTGATAAAATCTGCAGCTTTTCTGATTTCTCTTTGCCCTATCCATCTAGCTTCTGTCTTAATATAGGATTGAGTAAGGAAATAATAGAAATTATAACCTAACCCCAAAACCAGCAGGAGTATTGTCAAAGATACAATAAGCTCGATTATTGTCAGACCTTTTATATCCATATTAGGTTTCCTATCCGGTTTCACAAGCTTGACCCCCCTTCTGGAAAAGGTAAAATGTGTTCCTTCAAATGAGATAACTCTTGCTTTGCTTATCTCCCTGAAACGCCAAAAAGGTTGCTTACCCCCGTACTGCTTTGACTGTTTACAGTGCCGTTTGAATTAAGGACAAAGATGTTTTCGGTGGAATTAACAGTTAAGAATCTTTCATTTTTCCAGATTACATCATTAAATACAATCGTGTTTGTGATATTACCAATTCGCGTCCAGGCAGACGCAATTGTCCGTGTGTAGATAGATCCTCCGTTACCGACTGCAACATATGTGCCTCCATTAAATGCAATTCCATTGAGATTCACTGTTTCCGGAATGCCTGAAGAAAATGTGCTCCATACGACACCATCAATTGAGGTGATATTGCTGCCGCCGTTCCCTACAGCTACGAACCTGGCACCGTCATAAATAATATCATTCAGGTTATTCAGAGTCCCTGAATTGGCATTTGTCCAATACTGTCCGTCAGTTGATGTCAAAATCGTTCCGCTGTTTCCGGCCACCGCAAACAGATTGCTGCTTTTTGCCGCACCGTTCAGATTTGCAGCATTATTAGTTGTATGCAGCGTCCAGCTCAGACCATCTTGCGATGAAAGAATCCTTCCGTTATTTCCGGCAATAACAAATGAATTTCCTGTAAACATAATATCGTTTAAATTGTCGGCAAGTCCGGTGCTGATAGACGACCAATTTAAGCCCTCCCGTAAAAGATAGATCATACCGCCGTTCCCAACGGCTGCATACCTGTCATTACCCCAAATGATGTTATTTATGCTGTTTGAGGTGCCGATATCTCTGATCAGCCAGCTTGTTATGCTATCTGAAACAACAATTCTTCCTGTCTGCCCGACCGCAACATATGGAGGCATATTAATAATGAAAGAAGCTCTGGCTATTTCATTCTTAGAACTCTGAGCACTGAGCAGAGTCGTTAATTTTATACTAATTGGGCTTTGGGAATTTCGCAAATTGTTGGGCAGTCTAAACGATGCGTTTGTATTGCTGTTAATAGTGAAATTTGTGTAACTGACGCTGCTCCCGTTTTTATTCCTGACCTCAAGAGATGTACTGCCGGTCCTGAAGCGTGTACGCTTACCTATAACCGCGACTGAAATTTCCCCGACATATCCTTCATTTGCAGTAAACGGTGTAATCGATACAGTCGGGGAGTCGGCCAGAAATGTGGAAATAGAACCGTTGGTAACGACTCCTCCCTCAATTGTAATAGCGGAAGATGTTGTTTTAAATCTGACCGGTATTACAGCTTCAATTGAAGCACCCTTCATGGCGATACCCTCATCAACCCTGCCTGCGGAGCCAATGGCAGCTTTACTCCTGACGCCTGAATCTGCAATACTTTTAAGGCTATATAATATCAACGGTGTTATGGAAATTATCATAATCAATATAACTGCCATAGCTATAAGCAATTCTAGTAGTGTAAATCCTTTTCGGTTTGTAAGCTTTTTCATAATACGCCTTTGAGGCAGTGGTCCTGATACTGTTTTCACATAAAGCCCCTCCTCTGAGCATTTACCAATCCCAAATAAAGGAAATGTTCTCCTTGGGATCTGGAATAGCTTTATTTAAATCATCACTGCCGCTTATGGCATCCATAAGGGAAAAATCGTCCAAAGTGTAATCATAATCAGGAACGGCGGGGAAAAAAGAGCTGGGATTTTTCCAGATAGCCCAATCAAGCAGATTGATGCCTTTTTCTTCTCCGCCAACCTCTTTAAGTTTATAATAATACGCGCCGGCAGGAACTATTGTCAAATTTCCAAAAAACGGCCTTTCAAGTATTACATTGTTTTTAAAATATGCCTTCCCGAATAAACCAGCCTTTCCTTGGAGCTTTATACCAAATGATTTAGGCACATGCAAAACCAGAGTGCTTAAAGAAGATGAAAATGGATTGTAAAATAACCGCACCTCGCCCTCAAAGACCAGAGTTTGCGCCGATGCAACCAATACGCCTGCATTGCCGGAACCATTGCTATAATATTTTGCCAAATTTAATGGATCTCTGAAATACATAGCCCGCGCAACATAACCTACTTTGTTGTTGGCATTATCAGGCACCACCTGACCCCCCGAGAGAGTTCTATAAGATAATTCTATATCATTGTCCGCATCCCATATGACTACACCGCTGGGATCGCTATATTTTAATATGTAGGTACCTCCGTCAATTATATTAGTTTGTGAATTTGCGATAGGCGGAATTGTAACTCCTGTGGATTTTTCATACCACTTAGGAGTGAGTTCGTCTCCGTTTGTATATGCTGATGATGTAACAGCTGCTTTTTTAGCAATACCGTTTACAACCGCTGTGGCTTCAAACATTGCAGATCTGTCAGGATTGTTTGTTACCTTTACATCCACTTTGCCAATCGTTTGTTCACCTTGCTGCAAAGTTAATGCATTTTTAAAGCTGCCATTCGTCAATTGATAAATGGTTTCTACATCACCTGACAATCTCGAACCGACGGCCGAATCCTTCCATGCATCTATCACAGCCTCTATGCCTGACCTTGCAAGATACCTTGCTTTCTGCGCATCCATCTCCGCATCAACATGGCGACTGTCGTTTATAGCATAGGTAAACAGTGCGGCAGAAAGAAGAGCAGCTGCCATTACTATCATGATAGCCAACGGCATCGCCCAGCCTTTATTGCTCCCTAAAATTATCAAACGCCACACCTCCTAACTCAGCTTCCACGCACAACCTTTCATATTGCCCCGGATAAGCCTCCCTGGCTGCCATCACAGCCATCGCCTAAACAATTACCCTTAACAGTTCTTCAATTGTAGTTATACCTTGCTTAACCTTTGACAGTCCGTCCATACGCAAGGTATCCATTCCCTCACCAATAGCCGCAGCTCTAATCTCTCTGGTTGGAGCCCGGTTTAAAATAAGCTTCTGTATCGTTTCCGTTATTGGAAGGTATTCATACACACCCTTCCTTCCTTTATAACCTGTACCGTTGCAGGATATACAGCCTTTCGCATGAAATAGCTCGAATGTCTCTTCATGTTTTTCGACAGGGAAATCAGATATGGATTTCAACAACTCTTCCTTGCTGATTTTATATGATTTCTTGCAACTCGTACACAATACTCTGACAAGTCTCTGTGAAACAATACCTGCGAGTGACGAAGCTGTCAGGTAGGGTTCAACCCCCATATCGGTAAGTCTTGTGACAGCACCCGCCGAATCGTTGGTATGCAGCGTCGAAAGCACCAGATGACCGGTCAATGCAGATTCCACAGCTATTCTTGCAGTTTCATGGTCTCTTATCTCACCGACCATGATAATGTCCGGATCGTTGCGCAATATTGAACGCAAGCCTGATGCAAAGGTCAGCCCAGCCCTTATATTAACTTGGATCTGATTCAGCCCATCCATTCTGCGTTCAATGGGGTCTTCAAGAGTGATGATGTTCTTATCCACCGAATTCAATTGAGCCAGCGCTGCATAAAGAGTTGTACTTTTGCCGCTTCCGGTAGGTCCGGTTATTAATATAAAGCCATATGGCAGATGCAGCGTACTGTTGAATTTCTTCAGATGCCTATAGGGGAAGCCCAGCTCCTCAAGAGTAATTAGCCTATCGCTGCGGTTGAGGAGCCGGAGTGTAATTTTTTCTCCAAACTCCGAGGGCAATGAGGCCACCCGGATATCTACTGTTTTAGAGTTTATTTTCAGTGTAATCCGGCCATCCTGCGGAATTCTTCTCTCTGCAATGTCCATATTCGCCATAACCTTTATTCTGGACACAAGGGAAGCCTGGAACCTGTGTGGCGGCGATAACATATCATGGAGAACCCCGTCGATTCTGAATCTGATTCTTAGTTTCTTTTCCTGGGGTTCTATGTGAACATCACTTGCCCCGGCAGCTACCGACTGATTGAATATCTGGTTTGCCAGTTGTACAACCGGTTGCTCGGCAGCTTCCATGGTATCGGCGCTATCCTCGGGTGCGGCATCTTCCGTGCTATCACTTTCCACCTTTGAACTCATGCTGGAAAACTGCTTTATGGCGGCTTCAAGTTCCCTATCCGGAACGACGACAGCCTGTATGTCATAACCGGTCAGAATTCTCAAGTCATCAACTGCAATAATGTCATTGGGGTTCATCATTGCTACAAGCAGCCTGTTCTTTTCAAAACCCAAAGGCAGAGCTTTATATTTCTCCGACAACTCCGGTGTAATCAAATTAGCTGCCGCCATATCAACAGGTTGTGTATTCAGCGACATGAATGCAACACCGGATTTGCGCGCCATAATGCGGGATATATCGTCATCCGTGCAATAACCCAGTTCTACAAGCTTCTGTCCTAACAAGCCTTTGGCATTATGGGCGCCCTTAACCTTCTGCTGATTCAATGCATCCTCAAGCTGTATGGGTGTAATAATTCCAGCTTCAATCAGGCTAGTTCCCAAAAAACTTTTTTGCACCGGTGTTGTCAAAAAATCACCCCTTAATCAATTAGTGAATCCTTTTATTGTTTATCTCTTGTAGTTAGATAGAAGGCCTTTGCGGATATTTCAACTTTAACTGTCATATCACTGTTCTCTGTTAATGAGGCATATACTCCATCTATCCTTATAGCTCTATCACCGTTTCTTAATTCATCAAGAAAGTTAATAAAATCGGTGTACTTGCCTTCAAATGCAATATTCATAGGCATAGCCGTAAACTTTTCAGCAGGAACTCTTGGTTCAAAGTTAATCCGAACTAGATTTGTGAGAACTTTGTTGGATATTCCTTGAATGTAGTTAATCAAAGTACTCTCATCAGGAGTATCTGGCATCATCCTCGCACAGTAACTTACATATTCTAAAATAGCGCTGTCCTGCTCATCCAGCATTTCAAGCTGTTCCAGTGTTTTCTTTTCCGCTTCAAGGGCGCTGCCCGCAGTTGCGATCTGAGCTGTAACAGCTTTTATCTGTACAATTTTAGTAAAGAGCATATAGGTCATGCCTGCCATTATAATGAAGGCAGCACACACTATCAATGCCAGCTTTCCGGTATTGCTCCTTTTCATTACTGTTGACCTCCTGTCGCAGGCAATTGATAAGTGCCACCCTGCAGTATGTCCGCCGTTATCTCGTAGTTTACATAAAGAAGACCATTGGTTTCGTCTTTTGATGCAAAGACACATTTAACATCCTTCATCCCATGCGCCTCCTCCAGTTGCGATAGCCAACTTGATACACTTTTATTATATCTGGCTTTTCCAGTAATGCTCAGTATACCTGTGTTGTTTTGATATTGGACAGAAAAGCCGGTAACCCAAACATCCCGGGGCATCCTGTTGAATACAGCCTTTAGCAAAACACCCCAGTCAGGATTGTTACCCATTGCTTCACTTATGGTGGCTTCAATTAGGTTTGCTTTGTTCACGGCTTCCTCATACTGCTTCATGCCTGCGATTTTACCTTGCAATTCTACTCTTTTCAACATGGTGGCCTTCAGTTGCTGTTGAGGTTGCAATACCGCTAAAGAAAGTCCCAGATATGAAAGAACAAACAGTGTCAAAATGACTAGGCTTGTAATAATCAAGGAGTTCCGTTTTTTGGAAGTGCTGTTGTAATATTTTACCTCCGCCGGCAGCAAACTTATTTTTTTCATCATCGCACCCCCAATCCACCCAGTGCCAGACTCACGCTGACAGAGAAATCTACGGCTTCATCGACATCGATTTTGTTTTTAACTGCCGCCAGTTCAATTCCCCTGTAAGGGTTTATAACTTCAACAGTTAGTCCTGTATAATCTTTTAACAACTGCGCAATATTGCGGTTTTTGCTTCCGTATCCGCAAAGGTATAGTTTTTCTACATTGGTGCCGGGCCTTTGAGAATGAAAATAGTTTATGGAATTACTGATTTCTCCGGCGATAGGGCTGAAGAAACGTTCAATATTTTCCTGTGACAGGCCGTCCGGCTTTATCCGCACACTGAGGGCGTTCTTTTCCGCTTCAGGGTCTTCAGTATTGGTCTGGCTGGTCATCAGAGAGCGTGCAAGATGAGGACGAGATGCGGCCAATATCAGAATATTCGTCTGCTCATATCCAATATTGATTATTGCACAGACGCCCTTCTCCGCTTCTGCCGGTAAAAGCCTTGCAATTGCCAGCGTTGACATATCAATAT
This sequence comes from uncultured Oscillospiraceae bacterium, assembly GCA_964349435.1. GTDB lineage: Bacteria > Bacillota > Clostridia > Acetivibrionales > DTU013 > CAYGHY01. The sequence goes on along the minus strand of CAYGHY010000011.1, from coordinate 856 downwards.
CGTGGATCATCAGATTGGCTGCCTCAAAAGCATCCATAAAATCATATATCATATTCTTTCGCGCGGCTATGAGAAGCACCTTTATTTGGATGGTATCTCCCTGCCTTTCCTCTCCGATTATGACATAATCCAGTTCCACATCATTAACCGGTATGGGAAGAAACGCCTGTGCCTGAAACCTGATCATAGTGTCAATCCTATTCTGAGGAACTTTGGGAAAATTCGCAAATCTTACCAGAACATCCTGATTATTTACACCGAGTATTACTTCTCTCGTACTTATATTGAATTCCTGCCACAAAGATGTCAAAACCTGAGTTAAAACGGCAGGCTTGAGCAGTTTGCCATCTTTGACCGCATCTGCCGGCAGAGCTTTTTTGCCGGTGCGCAACAATTTCGGAGCAGTGGCAGTACCTCCCATTTCTACAGCGCTAATTCCATAAGCGTCAATTTCCACTCCGACAATGCTTTTGTTTCCAAATATGCCCATTATAATTTATCAGCTCCCGAATACATTTTTTTGTTTACAACCAGTAAAAATCCGTACTTGCTTAACCACCGGCTTGAGTTACGGCAGAAAAGATCGGCAGATACATCGATATCAGCAAACCGCCTACTACCACACCAAGTATGATAAAAAGCAAGGGCTGAATCAGGTCCATCAGTCCCTTAGCCATAACCTCCACTTCTTCTTCATAGAACTCTGCTAATTTAGCCAAAATCGCTTCAGTTTTTCCAGTTTCTTCTCCAACTTGAATCATTTGCGGTACCAATACCGGAAAAATCTTTTTTTCTTCCAAAATTATCTTGCTCAAATCAACTCCCTTCTGCACCTCCTGGATGGCCAGCAGAAAAG
>CAYGHY010000010.1:11085-26993 GCA_964349435.1 uncultured Oscillospiraceae bacterium | reverse complement strand
ATTTCCTGATTGTATTCTATGTAGGTATCTCGGGGAATCATGATGAATTTTAATGATTTATTCCTTTTATCTATATTGATAATGCCTATAGTGTCATATAGATTGTTTAACTTGTCCTCACCTATGATAAGAATATTGCTTGTGTCTTCTTCTACAAGCTTCCTTGAGTATGGTTTGCCTATAGTGAGAGTGTCGGATTTCCCCTCAGGCCGGGTCTCGGACTGAATGTCTCCCGGTTGGTCAGTAGCCTGTGTTTTCGTGTTTCCGTTTTCTTCTGTTTCCTCTACAAGCTGCGGCTTCTGCGCTGATAATAAGTCTGTTTCACAAGCAACTGCAAGGAGAATAATCCCAATTATAGTGAAAACGCCAATCCATATAAGAATGTTTCTGTTCGCACTCATCATTATCTTCTCCTGTGTCAATATTCTGATGCCTTTTTTCAGAGCATCTCCTAAACTGCGAAAACATCATTTTAGAATCTGCATTTATGCGCCTTTCAGAAATACCGCAAAAGCCTCATCGCATTATTTCTACAAGAATAATTCGGTAGTTTTCGCTGTAGTACTTAATCGCACATTAAATATTCTAATTTAGCATACTCTTATATTATAATGCTGATTTCATATGTATTCAAATAAAAGATGTTAAAGACAATAAAAGATGTTAAAGATAATAAAAGATGTTAAAGAGTTTTTAGGGCACCGGATGTATTTCCGTTGCCCTTTTAAAGGAAATTCATTTCACTCATACCTTTACATCATCGTATTTCCCAGTTCGATACGTAACCTTATTCCCTCTTCGACGGATTACTGCTTATTCCCCATCCGGGTAATTCTCCCTCTGCATATAATGCGTGTGAAGCAGTTCATGAGCTTTGTGGCTTCCGGGATACTCGAAATACTCTTCATAGAGTTTCTTGACCCACGGATTATCCTGTGACTTTCTAAGCGGCAGGTTTTCATCCTCTTCATAGATTGCCCTGGCTCGCTCTGCTCTAAGATCAATCCAGCTTCTAACCTGTGAAGGCTGTATAGGCTGTCCGCCACCGTTTACACAACCGCCGGGGCATGCCATGACTTCAACAAAGTGGTATTGAGCTTTACCGCTCTTCAACCGTTCAAGAAGCTTCCTGGTATTTCCTGTTCCATGAACTACAGCAACCTTTATAGTCATTCCCGCTACCTCAAGAGCAGCCTCTTTAATACCCTCAACACCTCTGACGGCTTCATACTCCAGATTTTCCAACGGTTTACCTTCAAGCAGCTCTGTCAGGTATCTCAGAGCAGCTTCCATGAGTCCGCCTGTTGCACCGAATAAGACGGCAGCACCGGAAGCTTCGCCCATGGGGTCGTCAAAATGTCTCTCCGGCAGCTCTGTGAAGTCAATACCTGCTTCCCTGATCATCCTGGCGAGTTCTCTGGTTGTCAGAACAACGTCCACATCCGCATAACCTGTGGCTGATAGCTCCGGACGCTGTGCCTCGAATTTCTTTGCGGTACATGGCATTATGGAAACAACAAATATCTTGGCCGGGTCAATACCCGTTTTCTCGGCATAGTAAGATTTTAACACCGCACCGAACATCTCGTGAGGTGATTTACAGGTTGACAGATTGTCCAGAAATTCTGGATAATTGTGCTCGCAGAACTTAATCCATCCCGGGCTGCAGGAAGTGATAACCGGCAGTTTGCCACCGCTCTTGATTCTGGCAACAAGCTCCGTAACCTCCTCTATAATGGTGAGGTCGGCGGCAGTATCTGTATCAAACACCTTTGCGAAGCCAAGGCGTCTAAGCGATGCAATCATATTGCTCGTAACCCTTGAACCTATGGGCATGCCGAATTCTTCACCAAGAGCAACCCTGACTGCAGGAGCAGTTTGTACGACTACATGCAGGTCCTTGTTGGCAAGCGCTTCCCAAACCTTATCGGTATCATCCTTTTCCCTCAGCGCACCAACAGGGCAAACTGTAATGCACTGCCCGCAATTGATGCACGGCACATCTGCAATTGACATGTTGAAGGCCGAGCCTACCGTAGTATTGAAGCCTCTCTCGTTTGTGTCTATGACAGCTACCTTCTGTATATTTTTGCACATGTTGACGCAACGTCTGCAAAGCACACACTTGTTGGGATCTCTGACTATGGAAGACGAAAGCTGATCAATCGGGTGCTTGACCGTCTCTCCCTCGAACCTGATTTCCTTAATATTTATCTCTTCACTGAGTTTCTGCAGTTCACAATTTCTGCTCCTTACACAGGTGAGACATTTCTTGTCATGGTTTGAAAGAATCAGTTCCAGAGTAACCTTCCTGGCTTCCCTTACCTTTGGTGTCTGGGTGTATATTTCCAATCCTTCAGAAACAGGGTAAACACATGCTGCTTGAAGGCTCCTTGCACCTTTTACTTCAACTACGCACATCCTGCACGCGCCTATTTCGTTGATATCCTTCAGGAAGCAAAGCGTCGGGATATCAATATTCGCATGCCTTGCTGCTTCCAGGACAGTATAATTATTGGGAACCTGTATTTTCCGCGTATCTATTGTAATATTGACCATTTCCATCTTTTCCACTCTCCTTCCTCTGCTTATGCATTCTTGAATATTGCTTTAAACGGACATTTCGCCATACATGCACCGCACTTGATACATTTTGCCTGATCTATCACATAAGGTGTCTTCTTATCACCGCTTATGCAATTGACAGGACAGTTTTTCGCACATATATTGCAGTTTTTGCAGCGGTCAGCCGCTATAACATAGCTTATTATGGACTTACATACGCCTGCAGGGCACTTCTTGTCCCTTACATGAGCGATATACTCATCCATGAAGTACCTAAGTGTGCTGAGTACCGGCTGGGGTGCCGATTGTCCAAGACCGCAGAGTGAAGATGCAATGATGTTCTTTGCCAGAACCTCCAGCTTATCAATGTCCCCCATTTCGCCTTTACCACCGGTGATTCTGTCAAGTATTTCCAGCATCCTTTTTGTACCTATACGGCAAGGCGGACATTTACCACAGGACTCATCAACGGTAAATTCAAGAAAGAACCTCGCTATGTCAACCATACAATTGTCTTCATCCATTACAATAAGACCACCGGAGCCCATCATGGAGCCAAGTTCTTTTAATGTATCATAATCTATAGGCGTATCTATATGGCTTGCAGGGATACATCCTCCGGAAGGTCCGCCTGTCTGGGCTGCCTTGAACTTCTTTCCGTTCGGTATTCCTCCTCCAATGTCATATATAATTTCTCTTAAGGTCGTGCCAATTGGTATTTCAATTAGGCCTGTATTATTTATTTTACCACCTATGGCAAACACTTTTGTTCCCTTGCTCTTTTCTGTACCTATACTTGTAAACCAATTCGCACCCTTGTTGAAAATAACAGGTATGTTGGCATAGGTTTCAACATTGTTAAGCAATGTCGGTTTTTGCCACAAACCTCTTACTGCAGGGAATGGCGGCTTAGGTTTGGGTTCGCCTCTCTTCCCTTCAATGGAAGTGATAAGCGCTGTTTCCTCGCCGCACACAAAGGCGCCGGCACCCAGTCTAATTTCTATATCGAAGCTGAAGTCTGTGCCAACTATGTTTTTGCCCAGCAGTCCGTAAGCCCTAGCCTGTCCTATTGCTATTTCAAGTCTTTTAACAGCTATCGGGTATTCTGCCCTTATATAAATATAGCCCTGATCCGAACCTATCGCATAACCGGCAATTGTCATTGCTTCCAGAATACTGTGAGGGTCCCCTTCAAGTATACTTCTGTCCATGAACGCTCCCGGGTCGCCCTCATCCGCATTACAGCATACATACTTTTGAACACCTTTTGCCTTTGCGGTAAACTCCCATTTCAAGCCTGTTGGAAAACCTGCGCCACCCCTGCCCTTCAGTCCTGATTTTTTGACTACTGTAATGACCTGTTCCGGGCTCATTTCCGTCAACACCTTTGATAGTGCCTTATATCCATCAAAAGCTATATACTCGTCAATATTCTCAGGATTTATAACGCCGCAGTTCCTGAGTGCGATTCTTAACTGTCGCTTAAAAAAGTCTATGTTTTCCAGCGGTTTTGTCCTATCACCATCATCCTTATCTCCTGCCAGCAGCCTTTTAACAAGTCTGCCTTTTTTGAGATGCTCCTCAACAATTTCTTGTACATCCTCTACTCTTACCATTGTATACATAGCGCCCTCAGGATATACAATAATTATCGGGCCTTCAGCGCATAAGCCAAAGCAGCCGGTAGTTACCATTTTTACTTCCTTGTCCAGTTTGTTTTTATTTAATTGAGTTTCGAACTCCTGTTTAACCTTAATGGAGTTTGTTGAGGTACATCCAGTACCGCCACAAACCAGTACATGTGCCCTGTAGAATACCATTTTGCACCCTCCCAGCATTTTTTATTAAATATATGATGCAGTTTATTTCTTTTCTTCTTCCTCTGCAGTTCCTACGGTAAGATCCCGGCATACCCTTCCGTTCACGATATGCTCGGAAACAATGCGGGCAGCCTTCTCTGCAGTCATCCTAACATAAGTGACCTTTGTACCGTCTGCATTGAATATTTCAACAATAGGCTCCAATCTGCACACGCCTACGCAGCCTGTCATGCTTACGGTTACATCGCTCAGGTTTCTCTTTCCAAGCTCCTCAACAAAAGCGTTCATTACCGGCCTTGCGCCGGCAGCAATGCCGCAGGTTGCCATTCCTACAACAACGCGCGTGCCGTTTTTGTTAGTCCTCATTTTTATCTGATCCAGTGTTTTCATTCTAATTGCTTCAAGTTCAACTATCGATTTCACCTAATACACCTCCAAGTATATCTTTTATGCCTTCTTCAATGTATTCCCGAAGCCATTTAACCACTGCGTATTCTGTCAGCGGCACTTCTCCAAGTGTCTGGCGCACCACTCGGGAATTAAATACAAATTGTCCGCTTCCGCCTTCAATCAGCAGATGAATTTCAACTGCCGGATAAGCCGCTGCCGTATCTGCAATGACTCCGGCCAGATCTCCCAGCGGTGGTCGGTCTATATGAGCAACCAAATAGGCCGCTGTCACAACAGTACCTGCACCTTTTTGCGATGTAATGCCGAAACTGCCGCCAGACTGCTCAGCCGAAGCTTTGAATAAAGGGATTCCCAGTCCGACCTTTCTGGTAGTTCTGGTAGTGTAAAACGGATCAGTTGTCCTGTTAAGTAAGTCACTATCCATGCCGCATCCGTTATCTTCAACAACAGTCTCCAGTATTCCGGTTTCAGACTTCGCCATTATGACTACTTTTATCAGACTCGCTTGTGCTGCGATCGAATTTTGCATTATATCAAGAATGTGCAGCGCCAGTTCCTTCAAGCCCGTGCTCCTCCACCTGTTATTACAGATCTTCGTATTTGTCCAGAACTTTTTCAATGTCGTCTGCAGTTAGTTTTCCGTATACATCATCATTTATCATAATAACCGGTGCAAGACCGCAGGCACCTATACAACGACATGCATCCAGCGAAAATTTGCCATTTTCAGTGCAATCCCCCACATGTATGCCAAGCTTCTCCTGCAGTTTATCCAGTATCAGGCTGGAACCCTTTACATAGCAGGCAGTTCCCATACATACACTTACCTTAAATCTACCCTTTGGTTTCAGAGAAAATTGGGTATAAAACGTTACTACTCCATAAATTTCGGAGAGCGGAACATTGAGGCCTTCAGAAATTGTCTTCTGAACGTTCATGGGAAGATATCCGTAGACCTCTTGAGCCTCATGCAATACAGGTATCAGGGCACCATCAGAACCCCTGTATTTGTCAATTATTCCCTGCAATTTGCATTCTTTTTCATCAACGCAGCCACTATGGCAATTATTGCTCATTTCACAAGACCTCCCGGCTAGCTTTTTATGCTTTGCAATGGTTGTTAAGTATTTCACAAATATCGTTAACATTATAGCAAATGTATTTTGCCAATTCAACTGATTATGAAAATAAATTATGATAATAAATTAAGAGAATAAATTAAGAGAATAAATTGATTGTATTAATAAGATCCTGCGGGCTCAGTTCATTCAACTCCAGCCAGCTTTCCCTCTCCAGTATGTCCTGCAGAGTATGGGCATCTGAGGATCTAATTAGATTGAAACCGTCAAGCTCCGGCCTCAGTTTTCTGAATGCGTATTCGTCGCAGTCCCGGGAAATTTCGAGATATTTAATTCCGAGTTCTTCAGGAATCAGACCAAGGTTTGAAAGCATGTTATAAGACTGCCTGTCCACATGTGCCGGTATCACCGCACCATTCAGCTTTTTTACAAGAAGGATTACCTGGTCTGTAGTCAGCTTTGTTGCAGCGATCAGCATATTTCTTTCTTCTCCGGTTATAGCATCATTTTCATCAAGAATAAATTGCCTGCCAAAGATATCATCTCTATTCTGTACGGCAGGGAGTGCATTGTAAATATGATGGTGCAGCTCGGCTGCACATTTCAAGTCTGGCAGGAGGCAAACCAGATGAACTTCTTCAGAGGTCTCCACTTCCATTCCCGGTATAAAAAGCAGCCCGCTATTTTTTGCACACTTACTGACAGCTTCCAGATTTAAACCCGAATTGTGATCTGTTATCGCTATAATGTCCAGGCTCTTGACAAGAGCCATGTTTACAATGTTATTCGGCGTCATATCCTTGTCCGCACAAGGTGAAAGAGCCGAATGGATGTGGAGATCTACAGCATATTTCATTTAGTTCCCCTATTAATACTACAGCGAAAACTTCTCTTTTAAATCGGCATTCATGCGCCTTGCAGAAATAGTTGCGAGTGCTTTAACACATTATTTCTGCAAGGATTATTCTGTAGTTTTCGCCGTTGTCTTAACCGCAAAGTCTATTACAGGCCGCATTCACAGGCTACGCAGCAAATCTTATATGCGCTGAATTCCGTACTGATAATAGCTACACCCTCCTGCACAGCTCTCTTGACAGTTGCCTCTTCCATTTCTATGTTCTCAGGTATTACAATACAGGATAGCTCTGAAAGGGACGCTACGGCGATAATATTCAAATGGGTGTGTACCGTTACCCATGCATCACCTTTAGCTGAGTGTGACATGACCCAACTTAGCAGGTCGCAGCAGTATATACCCTTTACCTGCGTATCCATACCTGCTTCACCTGTAATCACTTTTGCTCCAAGTTTTGCGGCAAATTCCGATACATTCATTTTACTTTATCCCCTCTGTCAATCATCGGCGGTATCTTTTCTTCCAGTGCCATCATCTGTGCAGCTAAATCCCTTACCCTTTCACGAAGTTTAAAAATGCAATCCGTCTCATTAGCGATACCTCTAACGATATCCTCTGCAAGTGCACGGCAGCTCGGAGCCCCACATGCGCCGCAGTCAAGGCCCGGAAATCCTTCATTAATTTTCTCAAGCTCCTCAAGCATCTTCATCGCTTTTCCGAGATCGTCATCCAGCTTCATAATAGGCTTATGAACAATACTGGCTGTCCATACCATATCATCATCATATGTTTCATATAGTGTGTTAACTGCATTAGCTGCCTTTGCATCATCAATATGCTTCTTTAGCCTTGTCTTGGCAACATACACATTCTCAACTGTCAGCGGCCCGCCTAAACATCCGCCGGTGCAGGATTGGGCTTCGACAAAATCCACGCCCTCCAGCTTATCATTCTCGATTGCCTCAAGTATAGTAATAACATTGTGTATGCCGTCAACAGCAAGAAATCTGTCCGAGTCGAGCGCCAGGCCCTCTCCACCTGCATTTGCCCATCTGATGCCCTTAAAACCTGCCTGCGCAAGCTGATTTGTCTCCTTAGCCTGTTCAATTTTGGAAAGCAGCTTTAAGTAAATATCCTGTATGGAAATCACACCATCAACAGAAGATTTTTGTTTTTCGTAAGGCGCTTTGACACTCGTCACCTTTGCTGCACATGGTGTGATAAAAAACACTCCGACATCAGAAGGATTGAGGTTCTTCGTCTCAACTACCTTCTTTTTCACCAATTTTGCTGTTACCTCCATTGGGGACTCTAATTTTACTAAATTTTCAATTAAATTTGGGAAGCGCACCTGGATGAGTCTGACGACTGCCGGGCAGGCGGAAGAAATCAAGGGCTTTTTTTTATCGCTGCCGGCAAGAAGTTTTTTGGTGGCTTCGGTAACAAACTCAGCGGCCTTCGCCACCTCGTATACATCATCAAATCCAATCAGCTTCAGAGCATTCAGCAATCTGTTTATTGAGTATTCAGGTTTGAATTGGCTGTAGAGCGTCGGAGCAGGTATGGCAATTTTGTACTGATGTGAAGAAATGCATGAAATATCGTCCGTTATCGCCTTCTTTGCATGATATGGACACACCTTTATACACTCTCCGCAATCAATACATCTTTCATTAATTATTCGCGCTTTGCTTTTACTTACCCTTATCGCTTCTGTAGGACACCTTTTTATGCAATTGGTGCAACCCCTGCATTTTTCCCCATCCAGCGTAACGGAATGAAAATAATTCCCCATTGTCTCACCTCTCCAAGCTGACGTCAAATGCGCGCCGGTACTGTCATTGACATAAGTACCGCACTCAGTTCGCGCAGTTAAAGTATACTGTAATTGTCAAAGTAGTGCCTTTACCAACCTCAGTTTTTATATCCAGCTTGTCGGCGTATCTTTTAATATTAGGTAAACCCATGCCGGCACCAAAACCCATCTCCCTCACCTCATCTGATGCCGTGGAGTAGCCCTCCTGCATAGCCAGCTCAAGGTCTGGAATACCCGGTCCTTTGTCGCTTATACGCACCACAATCTTTTCATTATCAATCTCAATATCTGCCGCGCCCCCATTACCATGAATGACGGCGTTAATTTCAGCTTCATACATAGAAACAGCTGTCTTCTTTATTAGTACCGGGTCTACCCCCAACTGCACCAGCATCTTTTTTACATTACTTGATGCTTCGCCTGCGCATGTCAGATCACTCGAAGGTATTTCATGGTGCAGTTTCATTAAGCTGCTGCTCAATCTCGGACACCCTTTCCTACCAAACCTGCACTATATAGCTTGCCACAGGCAATAAACATAGGATTGTGCGTTGTCATTACAATGATATCTTTTTGTGCTGCCAGATCCAATACCGCCTGTCCCGGGTTTTTCCCTCTAACAAATACAACCGCCTTTATGTCCATCATTTCAGCTGTCCTGATTACCTGTGGGCTTACCAGTCCGGTCAGCAGTAAAACATTTTCCTTGACATAGGCCATCACATCACTCATCAAATCAGCGCCGCAAGCTGACACCAGCTCCATATCCATATCTCTTCCATACAGAAGCTCTGCGTCAAGCACTTTAATAATCTCATTTATTTTCATACAAAGCTGCCCCTCTTTTTTAAACTTAGAGTAATTATAGCATGTTGTTAATCTATTAACAATAATGCCGCTGTCAGACCGGTGTTTAATCAAATCACCTAAAGCGGGGAAACGGATTCAACATCCATTATCCTACTGTCATAGGAAGCTATAATTTTTTGCCCAGGCTCTACCACAAGAAAGTCCTCTCTGTTCCAGTTGCCGCTTAAGAAGTCCTTCATAAGCTTATTATCGCCTTTCAGCTCGTCATAATTCCATTTGAGCCACAAAGCACAGTCCTTTGTGTATTCCTTATACTGTGATGCATCAATAAAACCAAGATCAACATATGCGGCATTGGAATATTCCCTGAACCACCCCTGATCCGTTTCCATTAAATACTGCGCGTTCTCCTCACCGTATCTTTCAAGATATTCGTTATATGCATATTCATATCTATCCTTGCCCGGCTGAGAGCCTGTATCTATCCATCCCGGCGAATACCAGTATGTTCCGGGATGGCTGTCAAAATATTCTTTATACCTCTCCTTTGATCCCAGAAGAAACGTTATGCAGTCGTGTCCTTTCATTACTGCCAGCTTTGTTTTTTTTGCAGTGATACCGACTATGCCGTTGCTGCATAATCCATAACCTATCAGAATAGCATCGTAGCCTTCATTATCAGCTGCGTCGATAGCCTCCTGCAATTCCTTCCTCAGCCGATCCGGCGTGCAATGTAGTCCTTGCTTTAAGAATCTTATATTGAATATATTATCCGAAAGCGAAGCGCAATGGCAGAATTCCCTCCAAAGCACATGACAGGCGACAATGCAGTATTTTTCCACTTTTTTCATAGCTACCCCCAAGGTACTGTCTTTATATGTTTACATTCAACTATGCTTTCTCTATAAACATTATAATACGGCAGTCTGCCTTAGTCTATTGTATCTATCAAAGCATTTCGTCACTCCTCATACTGATTGTAGAGCCCTCTCCTTGTGTAATGGGTATGGAGCAGTTCATGGGACTTATGTCCAAGGGGAGATATCAGAAATTCTTCATAAAGCTTACTGACAGCTGGGTTTTCATGGGATTTTCTCATAGATTTACCCTCATCTTCTTTATATATTGCCTTCATACGCTTCAGCCTGATTTCATTATTTGTCGGCCTCGGCTGGCCTCCACCGCTGATGCAGCCTCCGGGGCAGCCCATTACTTCGATGAAATGATAGGGCGACGTTCCTGCTACAATCTCTTTCATTAGCTTCGCTGCGCCATCCAAGCCACTGGTTACAGCAATCTTCATCGTAACGCCTTCAAGAAATTTGTAGCCCGGCAGCGGCTTCTCAATTACCAGCTCCACAGTTTTAATCTGCTCCAGTCCCATGATGGGAGTAACCTGCAGCTTTTTGAAAGGCAGCTCCCTGCCTGTGACAAGTTCATAGACTGTCCTTAATGCTGCTCCCATCACACCGCCTGTGGTGCCGAAAATATCTGCAGCACCGGTGGATAGTCCAAGCGGACTGTCAAACTGGGCATCTTCAAGGGATTTAAAATCAATACCCGAATCCTTTATCATGCGCGCAAGCTCTCTTGTAGTAAGAACCGCATCCACATCCGCCATCCCGCCGTTCCGCATCTCAGGCCTTGTAATTTCGTACTTCTTTGCTGTACATGGCATGACAGAAACAACAAACATGCTCTTTGGATCAACGCCCAGCTTGCCGGCATAATAGGTTTTAGCTAGGGCACCGAGCATCATATGCGGCGATTTGCAGGTAGACAGATGATCAAGTTCTTCAGGCCAAGTATGCTCTACATACTTTACCCAGCCCGGGCTGCAGCTTGTAATTATCGGAAGCACAGCGCTCTTGCCTGAAAGGGCATCGGTCAACCGTGCCAGCAGTTCACTTCCCTCCTCCATAACGGTAAGATCCGCAGCAAAATTGGTGTCAAACACGTCATCAAAGCCTATTTCCCTTAATGCCGCCACCATTTTGCCTGTCACAAGCGTCCCGGGCTCATAGCCGAATTCTTCTCCCAGTGCAGCTCGCACAGCCGGTGCCGTTTGAATTACAACCCTCTTCTTTTTATCAAAGAGAGCATTCCATACTGCCTCTGTTGAATCCTTTTCCTGCAATGCCCCAACCGGACAAACTATCGTGCATTGACCGCAAAAAGAACAATTGACATCATTTAACGGCAGCTCCGCGGCAGGACCTATAACTGATTTAAAGCCCCTGTTCTGTACATTCAGCACACCAACGCCCTGTATCTGGTTGCACACGGTGACACATCTTCTGCACAAAATACATTTTGAGGTGTCCCTGACAATAGATGGTGACTTATCATCCACAAAGGACTTTGATCTTTCTCCTTCAAACCTTAGCTCACCGATTCCCATCAATTCACCCAGCTTCTGAAATTCACACGTCTGGTTTCTGGAACAGCTTAGGCAATTCCTCGGATGATCCGACAGCATAAGCTCATAAAGCAGCTTTCTGGCCTTTTTAACTTTTTCCGTATTAGTATGGACTGCCATACCCTCACGTACCGGCACCATACACGAGGCCTGCAGCGTTTTTGCTCCCTCTACCTCAACCACGCATATCCTGCAGGTACCGACCTGATGAACCCCCTCAAGATAGCAGAAATGCGGTATCATGATATTGCTTCGTCTTGCCGCTTCCAGTATTGTGTCTCCGTCCTGCGCCGATACCTTTTTATTGTTTATTGTTAAATTAATCATTTTCAGCACCTCCTATCGCATCTGAGGCATCTCATGGCTTCTGCAATTGCATTGAGCTTATGAAAGCCCACAGCCACCTCATCAAAGTTGTTTTTTCGCACCTCCGGCGGAAGGAATTTCATCGGGAACCTCTCATGTTCCACAATTTCCTTTTCGTTTGCCGGCATCGGTATCGAAATCTCTTCACCTGTATTAAGCACTCCCTTGCCGCCAAGCAACTTGTCGATTGCCGTCGCGGCGATTTTCCCGTCTGCAATGGCTCTGATGACAGTATCCGAGCCTCTTACAACATCTCCGCCCGCAAATACGCCCTTCATTTTTGTCATAAGTGTATCCTTGTCAGTCACAAATGTTCCCCATTGCGTTACCTCAACTTCATCCTTGTTTATGAATGGGAGATCGGAATACTGGCTGACTGCAGGAATAACCATGTCCACCTTCATTGTAAACTCCGATCCATTAATAGGCTTTGGCTTTCTTCGTCCACTTGTGTCAAAATCCTTCAGTTCCATTCTGATGCACTCTATTTCTTTGACCTTGTCCTTACCGATAAATTTTAGCGGCGCTACCAGCGGGATAATTTTGACACCCTCTTCCAATGCATCCCTTATTTCTCTATTGTCGGCAGGCATATCATCAATTAGGCGCCTGTATAGCACTGTTACCTCCTGAGCCCCCAGCCTCAACGCAGTACGCGCAGCATCAATAGCCGTGTTGCCTCCGCCAATGACAGCTACGGTTCCGCTGATTTTTACTTCATGTCCCAAATTCACATCTCTCAGAAAATCCAGACCATGATATACTCCCTTCAGCTCTTCACCGGGTATATCGATTCTATTGGAAAACTGTGTTCCCGTGGCAATATACAACGCATCATGCCTGCTTTTCAATTGGTAGAATGTAATATCCGAGCCTACTTCCTTATTAAGATGGATTTTCACGCCTACCTGTTCAATCATCCTGATTTCATGCTGCAATACTTCATTCGGCAGCCGGTACTCAGGTATTCCGAATGCCAGCACTCCGCCTGCGACAGGCTGCGATTCATATACATCAACATCGTAACCAAGCCTGGCCAGATAATACCCACAAGTCAGACCGGAAGGTCCCGCTCCGATGATTCCGACACTTTTGCCTCTCTTGGGAAATACAAGATCCAGGTACGGTTCTTCATTTTTAAGTACATAATCAGCCACATACCTTTTAAGGTCAGAGATTGCAACCGGCTCATCAAGCTGATCCCTTCTGCATTTGCTCTCGCATTCATGGGTGCAGACCCTTCCGCATACAGCCGGGAAAGGGTTTTCCTTTCTGATAAGGTTGTATGCATCCCTGAGCCTTCCTGCCGCCACCAGTGCAATATAACCCGGTACGTCGATACCTGCAGGGCAGGCATTCTGGCAGGGCGAGATGAACAGGTCGGAGCATACCCCCGCTCTGCAATGTTTATATTTGATATGTTCTTCGTACTCTTCCCTGAAATTATTAATCATACTGAGCACGGGGTTTGGGGCAGTCTGTCCGAGACCGCAGACTGCAGCCTCTTTAACCATCATTCCAAGCTCTTCCAGCGTTTCAATATCGCCTTCTTTACCCTGTCCTTTGGTAATTTTTTCTAGTATGTCCAGCATTCTTTTGGTACCGAGTCTGCAGGGTACACATTTTCCACAGGATTCCTCCTGTATGAATTCCATAAAAAACCTGGCCATATCGACCATGCAGGTGTCTTCATCCATAGCTATCAAGCCACCCGAACCCATTATTGCGCCCAGCTTCACCAGTGAATCATAATCCATAGGTGTATTCAACTGTTCCCTTGTGATACAGCCGCCGGATGGCCCACCTGTCTGAGCCGCCTTGAATGCCTTGCTCTTTCTGATACCTCCGCCAATATTGAAAACAATTTCGCCCAGCGTCGTTCCCATAGGCACTTCCACGATACCTGTATTGTTAATCGCACCGGCCAGCGCAAATACCTTTGTTCCCTTGCTGTTTTCAGTGCCATAGCTTGAATACCAGCTGCTGCCTTTCAGGATAATGGGAGGCAAATTCGCATACGTTTCAACATTGCTGATAATGGTTGGTTTGCCGAAGAGCCCCCTCTGGAATGGGAATGGGGGTTTTTGCCTGGGCTCGCCTCTTTCCCCCTCTATTGATGCCATCAGAGCCGTTTCTTCACCGCACACAAAGGCTCCCGCTCCGATTCTGATCTCCAAATCGAATGAAAAACTTTTTCCTAATATATTTTTGCCCAGCAGCCCTGCTTCTCTAGCATTTCTGATTGCCAGATCCAGTCTCTCCACAGCCAAGGGATATTCTGCCCGAACATAGACATAGCCCTTTTTTGCGCCTATTGTATAACCACCGATAAGCATACCTTCAATAATACTATGGGGATCGCCTTCTAGAATGCTCCTGTCCATAAACGCGCCAGGATCACCTTCATCTGCGTTACAAACCAGATATTTTACAGGGCCGGGTGCTTTCATTCCAGATTCAAGTTTAACTCCGGTAGGAAACCCTGCTCCTCCTCTTCCTTTGAGACCTGCGTTTTTTACCTCGTCCACTACATTTTGAGGAGTAAATTCATTTAACACCCTTGCAATGGCCATATATCCGTCATTGGCTATGTACTCCTCCAATGATGCATAGTCAATGTTGCCACAGTTTCTAAGGGCTATCTTCGTTTGGTTTTTGAAATAGTCAATGTCCTCTATATATGGGACATTCTTTTTCAACCTTTGGTCAAAATAGGATTTGTCAATTTTAATTTTTCCATTTATCAGGTGCGATGTCACAATCGCAGGGATGTCATGAGGTGTCAGTTTGGTGTAGAATACGTTTTTTCCGGGCTCACTTCCTTTAGATTCACTCAAAGCGCCAACTAACATAACCGGACCCAGGTCACAAGTGCCTATACAGCCGGTCTCAGACATAACCACTTTTTCAGTAAGCCCCTGTTCTTCCAAACAATTTATCATCTCATCTCTTACTGCATGACAGTTTGATGAAATGCAGCCTGCACCGGAGCAAACCAATATTTTATACTTCTTTCCTTCCAGCTTCCTATAATACTCATCTTTAATTCGCATTAAATCTTCATGATTGGCAATTTTTAATTTTTTCTGCACGCTTTCCACCCTCTCAATATTTATATATAATACTCTGAAGCTTTTCGGGATTCACCTGCTTATAAACTTTGTCATTAATGGTTATGGCCGGTGCCAGGCCGCATGCGCCAATGCATCGCATGACCTCAAGGGTGAATTTGCCATCCTTTGTGGTGCTTCCGATTTCAACACCGAGTATCTCTTTGAGCTTTTCAACAATTACCTTGCCTCCCCTGACATAACAAGCCGTGCCCAGGCAGACCTTTATCATGTTTTCCCCCTTGGGTTCCGTTGAAAAGTACGAATAGAAAGTGACGACGCCGCTTACCTCAGACAAAGGCTTATTCAGCCGTTCCGCAATAAATTGCTGCAATTGAAGCGGAAGATATCCATAAATGCCCTGAGCCATGTGCAGTATCTGAATCAGACTACCCTCCCTATCCCTGTACTCATCAATCACAGCCGCAATTCTTTCATACTTCTCCTTATCTGTTTCCTTTTTACATGCGCATGTTTTGGTTTGACCGCTCATAAAAAACCTCCTTGGGATACCTTTTTGTTATTAAAATGCAGACTTGAGAATTAATATTCAGTTGGACTTTGGTGTTTTTTTAACAATCCTTTGCGTAATTCCATATATCTTTGCGTAATTCCATATATCTTTGCGTAATTCCATATATCTTTGCGTAATTCCA
>CAYGHY010000010.1:0-10985 GCA_964349435.1 uncultured Oscillospiraceae bacterium | reverse complement strand
TGCAGTTTACACTTATGCCTACCAATTATCTTTCGGAGGTGTAAAATAATACATCTCTTATCGCAATCCCATCCTTGTTAATTTATTAACAATTGTATGGATTTAAGAACATTATAACATTCACAGCCAATATTATCAACCCCAAAAATAAATATTTCACAATGTTATGTACTCATTTTAATACATCATCGATACTTTTGCAGTGCACAAAAGTAAATAGCGCGACATCTTTTATCTGTGTTGCTCAGCTTGATGTCATTGTCCTTTTTGACACTGATAAAGCTGATGTGAAGGGCAACGCACAAAAGAGTTCCGACCCTTGCAGCCGAGGTGCTTTCCCACTCCGCCAAAAGCAGGGATATGATCAGAAAAAGGATTTATTCACGCAGACGGGTTTCAGAGAATACCGGATTGGAGATTAAAGATTAAAGATTAAAGATTAAAGATTAAAGATTAAAGATTAAAGATTGGAGATTGGAGATTGGAATTGATGAACCATTTGCAAAATAACAATAAACTTGCCTACCCCATAATCACTTCAACATGATGTACCTTACCATCACTGAAAATCGGCAATATTTTGCCAATATACTCCTTACCGTCAATGGTAAGCATCTTTACTCCTTTAGTAACATGCTGCGGATTCCTCACGTCAATTTTATACACTGCATCTCTAAAATGTCTGGTTATACAGAATCCATCCCAACACCCCGGGATACAGGGTTCCACAGCAAGTCCTTGGAAATCGGGCTTGACGCCTAAAATAAACTGTGATATGGCCACAAAATTCCATGCCGCCGTGCCGGTCAGCCATGAATTCTTAGCCTCCCCATGCCTACTGGCATCTTTACCGGCAATCATCTGTGAGTATACGTAGGGTTCCATTCTATGTACATCGCTTATATCCTCCCTGTATGCCGGGGATATCTTGGAATAGCACTCAAACGCCTTGTCTCCTCTGCCGAGAACCGTCTCTGCAATCATAATCCATGGATTGTTGTGGCAGAAAATACCGGCATTTTCCTTGTAGCCCGGAGGATAAGAAGATATTTCTCCAAGCTCCGTATGGTATCTTGTATATGCGGGATTCAACAGTACCATCCCATGAGATGTATCAAGGTGCTTCCAGACAGAATCAAGCGCCTTCAGTGCCTCTCCGCTTTCAAGTCCGATTGCCGCCATTGCGCAGAAGCCCTGAGTCTCAATAAATATCCTGCCCTCCTTATTCTCGCTGCTTCCTACCTTGTTTCCAAAATCGTCATAAGCACGAAGGAACCATTCTCCATCATATCCATATTTCAATACGGTATCTTTCATGGTCTGTATATGTGACTTAGCAGCCTTTGCCTCGTCATACCGGCCGATATTCTCACATATTTTAACAAATTCATTTCCAATGTATACAAACATCCCTGCAATCAACACAGACTCAGCTACCTTGCCATCCTTACTTGTTGTCGTCTGATATGATTCATCCGGTGTAGTTGAGAAACAGTTCAGGTTCAAACAGTCATTCCAGTCTGCTCTGCCAATGAGGGGTAATCCGTGAGGACCTAGATTATTGACCACATGGTAGAAGGATCTGCGCAGATGTTCAAACATACTGGCAGCCTTTGCTGTGTCATTGTCGAAGGGCACACACTCCTCCAGTATGTCAAAGTCGCCTGTTTCCTTTATGTAAGCAGAGGCGGCGGATATGAGCCACAACGGATCATCATTAAAATTACCGCCTATTTCGTTATTCCCCTTCTTCGTAAGAGGTTGATACTGATGGTAGGTGCCTCCGTCCTCAAGCTGTGTTGCAGCAAGGTCAAGCAGCCTTTCTTTGGCTCTGCTGGGTATCTGATGCACAAAACCAAGTATGTCCTGGTTGGAATCTCTGAAGCCCATTCCACGGCCTATGCCGGATTCAAAAAAGGATGCGCTTCTGGACATGTTGAAGGTAATCATACATTGATATTGATTCCAGATGTTCACCATTCGATCCAGTTTTTCATCATGGCTTCTTACTGTATATTTTGACAACAGGCCATTCCAGTAATCCTTCAGCTCCATATAAGCTTCCTCTACCTGTCCCGCAGTGGAAAATCTTGCAATCATGCTTTTTGCGATTTTTTTGTTGATAATACCGGTTGCTTCCCATTTGTCGCTTCCTTCATTTTCAACATAGCCAAGCAGGAAAACAAAATCTCTCTGTTCTCCGGCCTTTAGCGTAATATCAAAGCTATGGGATGCAACAGGTGACCATCCGTCTGCCGTGGAGTTGCCGGATTTGCCGTCAATGACTGCTTTTGGTGCGTCGAAGCCGTTATACTGCCCTATAAAGGTATTCCGGTCTGTGTCAAAGCCGGTCATCTCGGTGTTCGCAGAGTAGAAAGCAAAATGATTGCGCCTTTCCCTGTATTCAGTTTTATGATAAATTGTATTATTTTCCAATTCAATTTCGCCCGTATTAAAGTTCCTTTGAAAATTTGTCATGTCATCGTACGCATTCCAAAAACACCACTCAACGAAAGAAAAGAGTGTAAGCTTCCTTATTTCACCGCTTGTATTTTTTATGCTGACCCTCTGTACCTCTGCATTGAAATTTTGTGGTATAAAAAACAAAACTTCTGCTCCAATCCCGCCCCGCTCACCATAAATACGGGTATAACCCAGTCCATGGCGGCATTCATATTTATCCAGGGTTCTTTTTACAGGCGCCCAGCCCGGTGACCAGAAATCACCGTTGTTATTGCGGATATAGAAGTACCTTCCTCCATTATCCGCAGGCACATTATTGTACCTGTATCTGGTGATGCGTCTAAGCCTTGCATCCTTATAGAAACAGTATCCCCCCGCTGTATTGGAAATAATCGAGAAGAACTCTTGGGTTCCGGAATAGTTTATCCATGGGCTTGGCGTTTCTGGTGTGGTAATAACATATTCCCTGTTTGCATCATCAAAATATCCGTATTTCATGCAAACCTCCTTAATTATATCTAAAATTAAAGGGGACATTCCTAGGCAAAGAAGCTTGCAGGAACATCCCCTTTCCTTTATCTGTTTATTTGCCTACCTTTGCGCGCCATGCATCATACTGGCTCTGCATTTCCTTTAGAAGAGCGTCAACACCGGAAGCCTTCAGCTCCGACTCCATCTTTTTGACGACTGGAGCCACATCAACAGCTCCTGAGTTGAGCTGTCTGCTGTAAGTGCCTATAACTGTCTTGCAGGCAGATGTCTCTGTATCAACAGGAGTCTTGTCAAACACAAAACCAAGGCTGTTCATAGCAGTTGCAGACTTATTAAATTCCTTAAACTTTTCCCATTTATCCATGTCTTCATTATCAAGAATGAGATCCTTAAACTGATCACCGTATCTCCAACCGGAACCAAGGTTAAACTTATCTTTGCCATCCTGTGTCTGAGTGATTCTGCCATCGGCATTCACTTTGTAATGAACTTCTTCAATACCAAAATTGAACATATTTCTGAGTGTCTTGTCAGTATAAAGCATTTCTATGAACTGGAAAGCTCTCTCGGAATTCTTGGAAGCCGCTGGGATAGCAAGCAATGCACCTGTAGTTTCACGATTAGTCATAGCAGGTTTTGTTATTTCAACCTGTACCCACTCAATGCCTGTGCTGGCTGTCATTTCAGCATCTTTTCCAGGTTTCAGGGATTGTATAACTGAAAAGAACTTACCTGTTTTCATCTGCTCAGCGGTGTTTTCCATTGTCGCTGCATCCTTAAGAATGTATCCCTTTTTATTGTATTCGCGAAGTTTATTATACAAGGCGATAGATTCGGGAGCAAGGAAGTTGTTGACTATTGTGTTATTTCTGTTGTCAGGATAAAGCGCGCCCGGAACGTCATCATCACTAATTCTGTCCCAATCCAATAACTGGTACGGTGAATCTCCGCCAACCACAAGTAAAGGAGTAGCTTCAGCTTTTATCTTTTCATACAACGGTTCAAGATCTTCCATTTTTTTGATAGTTGAAATATCGATGCCATACTTGGTTACAAGATCCTTCTTGAGGAGGTATCCCCAAGAGTGAACTTTTTCCTTATTTGTCGGCACCGCATAGTTTTTGCCATCAATTGCAGAGCCGTTGAGGAAGTCTTTACCAAGTATTTCTGTTATTGCCGGGTACTTGGCAAGATAGTCGTTCAATTGAAGGTAAAAGCCTGCTGCTGCATTTACATAGTAATTGGCAGCCCAGTTTGCAGTAAAGCAAATGTCGAGGGGTTCGCCGGAGGACAGCATTGTATTGACCTTAGAGTTATATGGATCCCCCCAGCCATATACCTGCAGATTCACCTCTACGTTAAGCTTATCTTTCAAATACTCTGCGACCTTTGCCATAACAAGATCGGTGTCGGTTTCCTGTTTGTTTCCTACCAAGGTCATTGTAAGCTTCACAGTGTCCTTAGGAACTTTGGATTCAACCGGTTTATCTTTAGGTGCTTCTTTAGTTGCTTCTGCCGCAGACTCAGCTGCCGTTGTTTTTTCTGCAGCCCTGTCTTTCTGTGTTCCACAACCGGTTAATGTGATTGATAATGCAAACACAACCACGAGAGCCAAACACAAATACCTAATACTGCGCATAATTAAATACCTCCTATAATATAGTTTGTTTATATGATTCGCCAAACCAGCCCTAGCGGGCTTGAGTCAAGCGCTATCATCACTTTACGGCGCCAACGGTAAGACCCTTAATAAAATACTTCTGGAAGAAGGGGTATGCCAGTACGATAGGGCCAATAGAGATCACCGCTATTGCCATCCTGACACTTTCGCTTGGCATTTCAGCAAGAATCTTGGTTGCGTTGGAAATCTGCGAACTGGCATTCAGAAGGTTCTGCACGGCATTCAAAGTCTGAAACATCAAATACTGTATATTATAATTCCTGCTATCGTTTACAAAAACCAGCGGCAGAAAAAAGTCATTCCAGTAATTCAACGTGCAGAAAAGCCCTATTGTTGCCAGCCCTGCTTTACACAGTGGGAGTACTATTACCAGGAAGGTTCTGAACTCGCCTGCGCCATCCATCCTTGCCGATTCGATAATCGACTCGGGTATGGTGGTTTTGTAGAATGTTCTCATAATCATCATGAACCAGGTATTCATAAGATATGGCACAATTAAAATCCATATGGTATTCTTGATCGGAATCAGCTGGGTATATACAATGTACCAAGGTACAAGACCCCCGCCAAATATCATAGTGAAGAATGCAAATAACGCAAACTGGTTTTTATACTTAAAGTCGCTTCTGGACAAAGGATACGCATAGAGGCATATCACCGTCAAGCTCAAAAATGTGCCAATTATGGTCACAAAGATTGATACTCCATAAGCCCTCCAAATAGCGTCCCCTGCGGTAAGCAGAAAATTGTATGCCTTGTCGCTGAAAACCTCCGGTATAAATGCATAACCGTTTTTCAAGATGGCTTTCTCGTCTGTGACTGATATTGCAATTACAAGCAGCAGCGGTGCAATACAGACGACTACACAAAGCATGAACATAATATTTAAACCCAGATTTGAACCAAAGCCGATTTCATTATGTTTTCTTTTCTCTATACTTAATAAGCCAGACATATTATCCTCCTTAGAAAAGTGCACTATCCTTATTGATTTTTTTCACAATAAGATTGGCGGTGAACACGGTTATGCACCCTACTACTGCCTGATATGCACCTGCCGCCGAGGCCATACCAATGTTGTTGGTGTTTCGCAATGCAGTGTAAACGTAGGTGTCAATAACCATCGTGACCGACTGCAGTGAACCGCTATTCCTGGGAACATTGTAAAATAAACCGAAATCCGCATTGAAAATCCTACCTATAGCAAGCAGTGTAAGTACTATCATCAACGTTTGAAGCATCGGAATGGTAATATGTCTTATCTGCTGCAATTTAGTCGCTCCATCAATTTCAGCCGCCTCATAAAACTCCGGATCAATTCCGGAAATTGCAGCAAGATATACCACTACATTGTAGCCTGTGTATTTCCACAGCTGGAAGAAAACCAATACAAAAGGCCAGTACTTCGGTTCACCGTACCATTCGACAGGTGCAATACCCAATGGCGCAAGAATGCTTTTGTTAATATATCCATTTTCTATGCTCAGCAAAGAATACGCCAGATAGCTTACTATGATCCACGAGAGGAAGTATGGGAGGAATATTATACTTTGATACATTTTTGCATAATATTTGTTTCTTATTTCATTCAACGCTATCGCAAAAAATACCGGAATGATAAGTCCGAGTAGGATGAAAATCAAATTATATAGGATTGTATTTCGAGTCATTTGGAATCCATAAGGCGTTTTAATAAAAAATTCAAAATTCTTGAAGCCCACCCAGTCACTCTTTACAAGGCTTTCAAAAAAGGAGCCAAAAAAGCGATACCTTTTAAAGGCAATAATTATACCGAACATCGGAATATAATTATTAATAATGAGGATAATGGCACCCGGTGTCAGCATAACAAACAAAGGCCAGTTCGCCCTCAATTGATACAACAGCCCTTTATTTTTCTTTTTTACGGGAGGCTTATTCGCGACTATCGCAAGCTCCATTAACATCACACCTTCTGCAATAATATTGCTGCATCTACATGATATAGAATAATGCAGTGAGGTTGAATAGAATGAATTGTTTAAATGTGCATATATTTGCCGTGTGCACATGCAAAAAAATGCAACAAGATTTTCCTCTTTAAATTTTACAGCTCGCGGAATTCCATTCAAAAAATCAAAGATTCTAAGGGCAAAGCCTACAAAGTTACAAGTGTTGAGGAGGTTAAAAAAATACTTGATAATTTGGAGGATTAACCTTATGGATAATAACAAAAAATGCAGTGTTTGTTTTAAAAATGAATCAGATGATCCGAATTATGAGAACTGGCTTGCTCTGTTTGCTTGTATTGTAAATAATAAGCTTTCTGTTAGCAGAGCACTCAGTATTATGGGAATTACCTGTGATGGTAATAAACCTCAGTTGAAGGGCGGTGCTGCGTATGAGTCCTAAAGAATATCTTTCTCAAGCATACCGCATCGACCAAAGAATCAACAGTAAACTGGAACAGGTAGTTTCCCTGCGTGAGTTGGCTACAAAGGCAACCTCTACTTTGAGCGATATGCCTTCAAGTGGAACTCGAAATATTCACTCTATGGAGGGTATCATTGCAAAGATGGTTGATTTGGAAACAGAAATAAATCAGGATATTGATACTCTTGTGGATTTGAAGAGAGAAATAGTGTCTCTTATAAAGCAAATCCAGAACACAGAATATCAGACGCTTTTGGAGCTTCGATATCTTTACTTTAAAACATGGGAGCAGATTGCTGTTGATTTGGGATATAGCTCCAAGCATGTATTCTATCTGCATGACAAAGCTGTGGCATTAATTAAGGTTCCAAAAAGTTCGTACCATTTAGGATAGTTTCGTACCTTTACCCAATGATATATTTATAATAGGCAAAATAAAATAAACTCAAAGCCATCTCGGAGAAATCTGCGGTGGTTTTTTCTATGTACTAAAGGTGGTGGAAGTGTTGCCAATAAAGCCAAAGAAGCCCTGCAGTTATGCTGGCTGTCCGGAACTGACTGACAGCAGATACTGTGAGAAGCACCAAAAGGAAATTGACAAGCAGTACAACAAAGAACGACAGCCTCTTATGAAGAGACGGTATGGCAGAGAGTGGAAACGCATCAGGGACAGATATATCAAGGCTCACCCACTTTGTGAGGAGTGCCTTAAGAATAATAAAACAACCGTAGCAAATGAAGTACATCATATTGTTCCGCTCTCCAAGGGTGGAGACAGCAGTGACGAGAACCTGATGTCTTTATGTACCAGCTGCCATAGCACAATCACTGCAAGAGAAGGAGACAGATGGCAAAAGAAAACCGCCCGGTGAATTACGAACGGCTTAATATCTTTGAGTATTAAAATAAATCGCTGTGGGTTCCTGTGCGAGTTAAGGATAATGTCAAAATGTCCTTTTCAATTTTATAAATGAGTAGCCAGTCAGGTGTGATGTGACATTCATGATGCCCAGCATAGTTACCGGCAAGCGAATGATCAAGATACTTCTGAGGAAGAGCTTTCTCCTGAACCAGAATATTAAGCACTTCTTCAAGAAGTTTGACGTCATAACCTCGTTTGACAATTATTTTAAAGTCTTTTTTAAACCTGCCGGAGTATCTGATTTTAAGCATTTAGATCCTCCATTAAGGCATTGACACTCTCAAAGGTTTTGCTCATGTTACGGTTATTATTGACATCATCAATTGCCGCTTGTGTTTCTTCATTGGGCATTTCAATACGGAGGTCAAAAGGAATGCCGCCGTAGCGAACGGAGTAACGCAGAAACATATTCATAGCTGTAGACATATTAAGACCAAGCTCGTTAAAAATGGCTTCAGCTTTGCGTTTTACATCTTCATCGACACGAATGTTTAAATTGGTTGTGTTAGCCATGGTATCAGCTCCTTTCTTTAATTATATTATAAAGCATTATATGCAATTCGTCAATCGATTATACTTAAATGCTTTACAATGTCATTACAAACTATAATTTTCAATGGTAGGGGCGGTCAAAATCCCTGAAAGTAAAGCACAGAGCAACGGGTGCGCAATCTTGCGTTAGATTTCGCATAATCAAAATGGGGGTACAGGCAGGAAATCAAAATTGGATTGGAGGTGTGAAAATTGGCAGGAAATAAAAACAGCGGCAGCGGTGGCAAAAGAACCGGAGCTGGTCGAAAGAGTAAGCCGCTTGCAGATAAAATCTTGGAGGGTAACCCGGGAAAGCGGGCATTGAAAAAAATAGAATTCGAAAATGGTAGTGTTGATGTTCCTGATATTACTCTTTCAGAATTTTCAGCACCTTCAGTTCCAAAACCAAAGGACTATCTCACAGCAAAGCAAAAGCAAGGCGAGTTGATAGCAGAAGAAGTACGGACAGAGGTGTGGCTGTGGCTCAAGGAGCGCAGGTGTGATCACCTGATACCAATGCTTTTGGTTGACCAATATGCAATGAGCTACGCAAGATGGGTACAGGCTGAACAGGCAAGGAGTGAATTCGGCTCATTATCGAAGCACCCGACAACGGGAAATGCTCAGCAATCGCCATTTATTGTAATTGCTCAGAATGAAAGCAAGCAGGCACTGAATATATGGAGGCTTATATATGACATTGTTGCTCAGAACTGCACAGTGGAAATGAAAATTGGAATGCCTGACAAAACCGCAACCATGAAGCGGCTGCTGGGGCATTTATAAAATAAGGAGCTTTTGAATATGGAGATACAAAAAATTAAAGTAGAGCTTTTAAACCCAGCGGAATATAATCCACGCAAGGACTTAAAGCCGGGTGACAAAGAATATGAAAAGTTAAAACGCAGCATTTTGGAGTTTGGCTATGTCGAACCTGTGATCTGGAATAAGAGGACTGGAAATGTTGTCGGTGGACACCAGAGACTCAAGGTTCTAATGGATTACGGTTATACTGAAATAGACTGCGTAATTGTTGACTTAGATGAACAGCATGAAAAGGCACTAAACATTGCTCTTAATAAAATTCAGGGTGAATGGGATGGAACAAAGCTGGCAGCATTGGTTGCTGAGCTTGATGCAGGTGCTTTTGATGTATCGCTTACAGGTTTTGATGCTGCAGAAATTGATGAGCTTATGAATCAATGGTATTCAAAGGAAGCGGTGCAGGATGAGTTTGATGTTGATAAGCCTTTGCAGAGCATAGCTTCAAGTTTGTTAAGCGACTCACAAAAGAAGAACGTAAGAAATGGGGCTATGCAGGAATATGGGAGATGACAACTGTTCGTGCCAATAAGGAACATCCTGCAATGTTTCCTGTAGAGCTTCCTTGGCGATGCATTAAAATGCACTCGGACAGGGGTGGTATTGTGCTGGAGCCTTTTAGCGGAAGCGGCACAACAATTATTGCTTGCGAACAGACTGAAAGGTGCTGTTATGCAATGGGGCTCTCTCCTGTCTACTGTGATTTGGCAGTAAAACGCTGGGAGGAGTTTACGGGTAAGAAGGCAGTAAAGCTGGAGGAGTTTACGGGTAAAAAGGCAGTAAAGCTGGAGTAGGAAAAATAACAAAAAATTCTTGACAATTATATCGGCTGGCGATACAATAAAATTACGGATACCGATATAACGGTTAACGCAATATATGGAGGTGGTCGTTTTGCCAGAGAGTTCTGAAAGAGGTGCTTTAACGGAAGCAGTATTTTATATATTGCTATCGCTATATTCACCGATGCATGGATATGGAATTATGCAAAATGTTAAAGAGTTAAGTAATGACAGGGTAAATCTTGGTGCAGGAACTTTATATGGAGCAATCAATACATTGCTTGAAAAAAACTGGATACACTCTATTCCCAGAGAAAAAGATTCACGCAAAAAGGAATATCAAATAACAGAATTAGGGAAAACAGTTCTCAAAGATGAAATTATTCGGTTAGAAGAATTGATTTCAAATGGAAAAAGAATCGTCGGGGGTGGAGTTTAATGAAGCATATAGTTTGGAAAGCATTTTGGGATTATGAGAAAGAAGAAAAGTGGCTTAATGAAATGTCAGCAAAAGGTATGGCTTTAACGGATTATTCGTGGTGTAGATACGTCTTTGAGGAAACAGCCAGTAATGAATATACCTACAGAATTGAGCTGTTGAAAAATAAGCCCACTCACCCCGAAAGCTTGGCATATATAAGGTTCGTGGAAGAAAATGGTGTGGAATTTGTTACATCATATATGCGCTGGGTGTATTTTAGGAAAAAGACAAAAGAAGGACAGTTTGATATATATACAGACGTCAATTCAAGACAAAATCATTACAAGAGGGTAAATGCGTTTTGGAATACACTAGTATTTTTGGAATTTGTGGCGGGACTGTATAATTTGATTATTGGAATAGTAAACCTTAATATAAGTGATAATTTGGGTAATTTTT